>NZ_CP189864.1:0-98201 GCF_050260325.1 Arthrobacter sp. 92
GGACCTTCCACATAACCTCTTCATTCCGTGGATACTGCGGCTTTTCCGCTTTTGTCGATTCCTCGTTAGTCATGGTGGCAGCCTAACTGCTCTAGCTGCTGATCGGGTCGCTATTTCTAACCAGTTGACGGGCGTCCGCTGGCGCGGCCGGCTGTTGGGTCCAGTGCCTCCGTCGCAGGGCTCCGGAGGCCCTGACCCTGTCTTGTCTACGACGTCTTTTGGCTGCTGTCCTCCGGATTCTAGGCGTCCGCTCCACCCCGTCTAGCCCCTCCTTCGTCGGGGCCTGCGGTGCAGGAAATGTCCCTCCGGCGCTCCTTCGTCGCTGATTTCCTCCGGGAATTTCCTCCCCCTTGCCCTGCGGGTAGACAGGGCTCCGTCGGCCGCCGAGCAAGCAAGCTTGCCAGCAACCAAAAACAACGGGGGGAGAGGGGAAGCTGGCCGGTCACCATGGCCGCCCCACCCACCGAATCCTTGGGCAAAAAGGAGCAACACCATGAACACCACACCCACCCTCGAAATGCTCGACCCGGTCACCCTGACCGTGGACATCAACGTCCGCAAAGACGCCGCCCTGACCCCGGATTTCATTGCCAGCATCAAAGAGCACGGCGTGATGGAACCCGTCATCGCCCACCGCAAGGACGACGGCGTGGTGCACGTCCTGATGGGACAGCGCCGCACCCGCGCCGCCGTCGAAGCCGGACGCACCAGCATCCCGGTGATGATCATCGAGTCCCCCGAGGAAGCCGAACGCATCGTGACCCAGGTCGTGGAGAACATCCAGCGCGCCGAACTGACCGAAGCGGACGAGGCCGACGCCTACCACCAGCTGTCCCTGATAGGCGTCTCAGCCGCCACGATCGCCAAGAAGACCGGACGCACCAAGACCACCGTGGAAGGTGCGCTGAAAGCCAAGGCCTCGAACGCCGGATCCGCCGCCCTGGGCAAGGGATACACCATCGATGAAGCGCTCATCATGGCCGAATTTGAAGGGAACCAGGACGCCACGGAGGAATTGGAGTCCGTGATCGCGGACGAACCCGATCAGCTCCTGCACGTCGCGCAGATGCTCCGGGACCGCCGCGACCGCGCCGCCGCCCTCACCGCACTCATCGCCGAGCTGGAAGCCCAGGGCAAGACCATCGTGGAGGACGCCGGGCACTACGCGAACGAGGAGAACCTGTACGTCTCGGCCGCGAAGCGGGCCGACGGGAAACCGGCCACCGACGAGGACGCCAACGCCTACCTGATCAGCACCGACTACCGGGGCCAGCACAACGCCCAGCCCGTCATCACCGGATGGAAGGACCTGGGCTTCACCCCGAAGTACGAACGCTACGACGACGGCGGCACGCAGGCCCGGAAAGGCCCGATGACCGAGGAACAGAAAGCCGAACGGAAGACCCTGATAGCCAATAACCGCGAGATGGAGAGCGCCACGAAGGTCAGGCGTGAGTTTGTGAAGACCCTGCTCTCGCGCAAGACCGCGCCGAAGGGCTGGCAGTACTTCACTGTCCACGCCATCACCCACGACCCCGAAACCGCCAGCGGCTACGACGGCAAAGTCGCCACCGAGATGATCGGGGCCAAGACCGGGGAGGACACCGACCGGTGGGGCTGGAACCCATTGCGGGACCACACCGCCAAGACCACCGCCCGGCCCGAGTTCTCCCTGATCGCCCTGATCTGCGCCGGGTATGAAAAGACCATCCAGAAGGACTCATGGCGGTCCGCCGAGAAGCGGCACTTCCACTACCTGAACCAGCTCACCATCTGGGGCTACACGGCTAGTGCCGTGGAGCAGATCATCCTCGACAAGCACACCACCGACACCGAGTAACCGGACAGTGGGCCGGGCGGCTGTACCCCGGAGGCAGCCGCCCGCCACCCACCCCAGCTAGGGCCAGGAACCTTCCAGACATCGGGCGGTCCGCCGCCCGGGGCGAACCACAGCGGCCACTCACCAGCGGCGGACCGCCATTAACCGCGACCACGCAACCGGCAGACCTACCACCCGCGGGACCAGGAACAACGAGGTACCGTGCCCTCGGCAGCACCACAAACCCTTCAGCTAAGCTGAACCACATATTTCCTTTGCCCAAGGGAAACCCAGGAAGGACCGGCGCCCAGCGGTGCCGGTCTTTCCGCCTTTAAGAGGATCCGCACCCGGGCATGTCTCTCCGCTTCGGCGCCCCCGCTGGACGCCGGAATCTTCCATGCGGCACCAGCAGCTCTTTTGCCGGATGCTGGACGTACGATCAGCGGTAACGGAAGAACAGGGTGGGCTGATGTATATCGACGCGTCAAAGATGGATGGTGCCCCCGAAACGTCAGGACGGGGTGGGAATGTCACCGGCGAACTGGCTACCCGGCTTGGGGACCTGGCCAGGGAGTTGCAGCACGAAGATGACCTCGAGACCGTCCTTTCCGGGATTGTCGAGGCCGCTGTCCAGCTCATCCCCGGCGCCGCTGAGGCGTCCATCAGTCTGGTCACCGGGCGGAAGGAAATTGAATCTAAAGTCGCGTCGGGGGATCTGCCCCGCCGGGTTGATGCCCTGCAAAGTTCCACCGGCCAAGGTCCCTGCCTGGACGCGGCCTACGAGGACCGGAATGTCCGGGTGCCCGATCTCAGCACGGAGACCCGGTGGCCGGCATTCTGCAGCGGCGCCGTTGAGCTGGGGGCGCGCAGCATGCTTGCAATCCAGTTGTTTGTCGAAGGCGACCGGCTGGGTGCGCTGAGCCTGTTCGGCGCCAGGCCCGACGCCTTCGACCTTGAGTCCGAGCAGATCGGGCTGCTCGTCGCCGCCCATGCAGCTGTGGCTTTCGCCGACTCCCAGAAAATCAGCCAGCTCAACGAGGCCCTGATCACCCGTCAGCTCATCGGCCAGGCGGAAGGCATTCTGATGGAACGCTACAAAATCACCGCCCAGCAGGCCTTCCTGGTCCTCACCCGCGCCAGCTCCAGCTCCAACACCAAGCTCCGTGACGTGGCGGAACATCTGTGTTCCAGCGGAGAAGTTCCCGCCGCCGGAGCCCTCCGCGAGCCGACCTGAAGGCGGCATCTCCCGGAGGCATCTCACCACCGGTCTAACGCCGTGCCGGAGGGCGAACAACACGGTCACGGTCCAGGATCCCGGGCTATAGGGACGTGTGCTCTACCCGGGCTTCCCTGTGGCTCGTATATTTTTTTCTTGGCCGTGGGGGCGGTTGGGACAAGTGTCCTTTAGGTGGTGGCTTGTTAGCACCGCCGGCTTCCCTGTATCGGAGGAACAGATGTGGTCGAAGCTTGTTACGTACCTGTATCCGCTCGGCCCCGGAGCGGAGTGTCCTTCCGGAACCTTCGAATGCCATATCTCCTCGGGAAAGATGCAGTGGTCCGAGGGCATGTTCGGCATCCACGGGCTGCGGCCGGGGGAAGTGGTGCCCACCTTGGAACTTTTTATGGCCCACAAACATCCGCTGGATCGTAAGCAGGTGCTCTCACTCTGGGCGGCGCTCCTGAAAGGCGGGGGACAGGGGGCGCTGTTGCATCGGATCAACGACATCCATGGCAAGGAGAGACGTGTTTTTTCGGCGATCCAGGCCGTGGCGGGGCCCACAGGTCAGGTGGACTATGTGCATGGCTTTATGGTGGACGTTACCCAAAGCCTGCGCATCGAATCCCAGGATGCGGCCTCAGAGGCTATCGAGCGCGCGTACGCCCATAGGTACCTCATCGAGCAGGCGAAGGGGATCGTCATGGCGATAAGGGGGGTTGACGGTCCTGCAGCATTCGACGTCCTGGCTGCCGGGAGCCAGCTGAGAAACACCAAGCTCCGCACGGTCGCTGAAGACTTGGTCCACGCTGCGTCGACCGGTAAGGCCGCCGAACAGCTGGCGGGGCTACTTATCCGCACTGACCCGTGATCAGCTGAACGACGTACGTTCCGCATCATGGTCATGAGGAGCCACCCGCAGCCAAGGCGGAGCAGGTCATGGTGGACAGGAGTACCGCCGATCCGCGAACCACAGCAGCAGGCTGCCGTCGGCGCGACCGGGCGCGGAACCGCGCTAGAGCTGGCCGTCCCCCGCCCGCGAATCACAGCGGCAGGCTGCCGTCGGCGCGACCGGGCACGACATGCTTTTGACACCTTGTACCGTAAAGGCCGCCCACCGGCTCCGGGCGCAGGGCATAGACCTGTACTGCGAACGAGGACTGACCGCGATGACACGCAACTCTGATGAGGGAGAGGTTGTCCGGGATCCGGAGCGGACCGGGATGCAGTTCCCGCGGATGCTTACGCTGGCTCAGGTCAAAAAGATCCTGAACGTCGGAATGCCCACGATTTACGCCCTCCTTGGATCCCAGGAACTCCGCGGAGTTAAAGTCGGCGGGAGGCGCGTGTGGTGGCTGAGCGAGGCCGATGTAGCTGACTATCTGGAGCGGGCCTACGCCCAGACGAAGGCCTGTATTGAGGCCAGCCAGGTCGGTGAAGAAGAAGCCGCCGAAGACTGAATCGGTGCGAGTGGCCGTCACGTTTACGTGACGGCCACTCGTTCGTCCCGGGGCAGATGGTCGCGGTGCCATTTGTCGTCCGGAGCTGAGAAAAGCCGGCCCCGCCTCGCGGTGAGACGGGGCCGGCTGTCTAGGTCCGTGGGGAAGTCTGCCGGTTGTTCTGTACCGACGCTACAGGAGGCTGTGCATGATCGCCGGTCTCCGGTGGTGAGCTTCAGCCACGGAGGTGTCCTGGCGATTGTGTGCAGCCGGTCAGCTGGGTCCGGTCGTCCACGTGTGTGCGGGAAAAGCCCGAAGGAGATTGCTTTTGCCGTGCCTAGGTGGGCGAGGGGTTACTACTCGGACCCGCCAGCAACGGGAGCGGATTCCTGTGCGGTCTTCCGGCCGCGCGGGCGCCCGCCGGCCTTCTTGGCCGGAGCGTCGAGGCCGAAGCCTCGCAAGTCGGAATCGGTCCAGTCTGCCCGCAGCGCTGTCTGGTAGTCCTTGGCGTATTTCTGCTCTGCTGCGGCGAGCAGCTGGGCTGCTTCCTGGACCTCGACAGCGCTGGCGGCGGCCCTTTTCACGGCGTTAACTTTGGCGTCCCTGGCGGCGTCGATTTTTGCGGCGGCTTTTGCGGCGATGTCGTTGATATCCATACTCAAACCCTAGCGGCCACGGCTGACACCCGAAAGCGGGTTTTCAGGTGTGCGGCACAGAGGGCGAAAAAACCACCGGAGGTGACCGTCCGGAGCAAGCTATACACTTACACGGGTGTAAGTGGCTTGCCGCGCTCGACACTGGCGGTCGAGTGCGGCACACTGGTCAGTGTGGTCCCCTGTTCGGGGTCGCTGCGCTGGGCCTTTGAGGGGATGGGTTGAATGTCGGATGAGGGATTCGCTCACCGTTTCAATCTGTCGCGCCGACGTCGGGAGAATACTCCCGCCGGCACCAAGAAGCGCCGTGACCTGTGGGTCACTGTGGAAGAGGAAGCCGCGCTTGTCGCAAGGGCTGAGCGGGAGAAAGTCACCGTCCCGAATCTCCTGATCACATCGGCATTGTCCGAGACCCAGGAAACGACTACGGAACGGCGTGCAGCCATCGCTGAACTGATGTCCCTGCATAACCTGCTGGCCCGTTCTTCGAACAACATCAACCAGCTCGCACGGCAGGCCAACGCGACTGGCGAGTTCCCCGCCGAGGCCCGTGAAGCGTTGGAGCACCTTCGTTCGGTGGCGATGCGCATTGACCGCACCATTGAGGGGCTGATGTAGGGATGATTCCGAACATCACCCGCGGTTCGCGCATGGGCGGGCTCATGGTTTATCTGGCATCGACGGATGCTAACAAGACGAAGAACGCCCACAGTGATCCGCACCTGGTGGCCGGGGATGCTGCGGTCATGGCGTGGTACGACGATGGTGTCCTGGACCGCGATGATGCGCTTGCTATTGCCAAGCATTTGGACCAGCCGCGCAGGGCATATGACGTATCAGTTCAGATCAAGGACATGCAGTGGGACGCGGCCAAGAAAGAGCGCGTCCACGTCGGCTACAAGGACGCCAGCGTGTGGCACTGCTCGCTGAGTCTGCGCGCCGAAGAGGGCGCCCTTACGGACCAGCAGTGGGGCGACATTGCGAACGACTTTGTGGACTCCATGGGCTTCACCGAGACCAGCGGAAAGGCCCGCTGCCGGTGGGTCGCGGTCAACCACGGCACGAGTGAGAACGGCAACCACCACATCCACCTGGCCGTCTCCCTGGTCCGCGAAGACGGAACCAAGGCATCCACCCACGGCGACTACAAGAGGGCGCAGCAGACCTGCCGGGAGCTGGAGGTTAAGTACGGGCTGGAACAGCTTTCCTCCGTGCACGCCACCCGCGGCTACGACCGGGCCGAGAAGGCCACCGCCGTCCGGGACGAGCGGGAAATGCACCGTTCCTCTTTGGCCCGGAAAGTACGCGCCAGCGTCAGTGCCTCGGCTACCGAAGGTGAGTTCGTGCGGCGGGCCCGCGACACCGGCATGCTGGTTCGTCCGCGCTACGCGAAGAACACCACCGACGTCATCGTTGGGTACTCCGTGGCCGAACGCCCGAAACAGGGTGAACGGCCTATCTGGTTCGGCGGCGGGACCCTCGCCTCCGACCTGAAGCTCGGTGCTTTGCGTGAGGAGTGGATGGACTCACCGCACCTGGCAACCGAGGCTGCAGCCGAGTGGAACGCTGCTGCCCGCAATCGGCGCACCGTGTCCAGGACCGGCCCCGAGAACGGAACACCCCCGGCGGAAATGTGGGTCGAGTACACCCGCAACGCAACCGCGCTGGTGGAACAGCTGCGCACCTTGCCGCGTGATGATCACGCCACCTGGGCGAAAGCAGCAAGGGAAGTATCCGGGGCGTTCGCGGCATGGTCCCACCGGCTCGAGCCGACGCCCGGGCCGTTGGCGGCCACCGCCGCTGAACTGTCCCGCACCGCCCAGCTCCGGGCACCACGCCAGCATGGAAAGCCCGTTGCCCTTCCCTCGATTGCAGGCACTGCCATGTTGTTCATGGCCGCGTCGAGCAAGAACAAGACTGCCGCCCAGTCGGCGCTCATGCTGCAGCTGGTGAACACCGCTTTCGCTATCCACGAAATGCACCAACAGTCCGGACGAACCCGTGAAGCGCAGCGGCTCCGTGCCGTCGTCACCGATCAGCTGAAACCGTTCGCCGCGACCATGCCCCGACCGGTCACCGTCGGTGCACCGGAACAGGCCGCGGCGCCGAACTCCGTTGAACTTGGACTGCGTGGCATGGCGCCCATCCGTCCAGGGTCAGCGGTGCCGAGCACACCAACGCCGGCCAAGACCCGCCAGCATACGGGCCGTGATTCCGGCCCCGTACTTGACCGATAACGACCACCACCAACTGCAAGGGGAGCACGATGAGTGAATCAGATGGAATGGACGATCTTCTGGACGGCGGTCTGCGGCAGTCGCTGATGATCGCCTCACGCATTGCCGAGACGCTGGCCCGGCGGCGGCAGGAATCACAGCGGCAGCAGGAACACCAGGACGCACAGGCAGTGCACGAAGCACAGGCACGCCTCACTGCTTCACGCAGCGCGGCACGCGCGGCGCTGGCACCCGTGGAGAGGGACCAGTGGTGGGACAAGGCCCAGCCCCACGACATCGCCACGGCACATGCCGTCGCTGAAGGCTGGAAGGACCACGACCCGGCCGCACTGGCGGCCTCGGAAAAGATCCGTCAGGAAGTCCTCGCCCGCTACGGCATCGACGCCCGCGACTTCGGCTCGGACGCAGCCTACCTGGAGTCAGGGATCCGGGATGCCGCCACGGAGAAGGCCCGGCAGGACGCACAGGAACGCCGCCAGGAGGAGACGCGCAAGGCGGCCGCCGAACACGAGAAGGCCATGGGCCTGCTCGCCGCGGCCCGAGCCGAAGAACTCCGGGCCCAGGCCGCGACACTGGCCCCTGAAATGGAACGCCACAAGGTTCCTGTGGAGTACCTGGCCAACCCCGAGCTGGCCCAGGCACTACAGGCCGCACACACCGCAAGAACCCCCAAAGCAGTAGAAGCAGCGGACGCCACCGTGCAGGAACGCATGTTCCTCATCGGCAAGGACGGGATCAACGGTCCCGACATCGACCAGCTGCGCAAAGAAACCACCGCGAACATCAACGGCGCCGGCGACTCCCACTTCGAGGATCCCGCGTTCGTCCAAGCAGCCAAGGACATGCACGAAGCGAAACTCCTGGCCGAGGGCGGCTTCAAGGGCACCGAGCGCACGCCAGTAGAGCAGCGGTACGAACGAGCCGAAAAGGAACTCTTCGCCCGCGTGGAAGGGCTCGGGCGCGAGATCGAGAACCGGGTCACCGGTAACGACAGCCGCCGGCTCAAAGAGCAGGGCCTGAAAGCAGAGAGCACGTCTGCCGCGGACTACGGTTCAGCGGAACAACAGGAAGCTTTCGCCGCATCCCTGGCCGGAACCGGAGCGAACGAAACCCAGGTCCGGGGGCGCGCCGCCGCCGAACGCAGCGAGGGCACACACCCCCGCGCGGCCGTCACCATGGGCAAGAAGGGCGCAACAAAGGCCAAGAAGACCCGCACAGGGGCAGCAGTAGGCGCTGAACGGGCCAAGAGCGGTCCCGCCCGCTAGAGAGCATGCTTGCGTGTAGCGTCTGACCCATGGCACTCCTGACGACTCGGCAGAAGCAGCAGTTCTTTGGTCCGGCGCTGTTCGTCCTGTTCGCGGGTGGCTTGATCAGTGGCGTAATGCAGGGAAACCCTGTGGCAATCGGCATCTCCGTCGCGCTCTGTGTGCTCCTGCTGACGGCATACATCCTCTGGGAGATCCGCAGGCAGCGGAAGGCTGAAGGGAAGGCCATGCGGAAACGCCAGGCTGCGGCTGCCCTGGCTGAGATGGAACGCGACAGGGTGGCCACCCAGCAACGGATCGCCGCCACTCAAGTGGAGCTGGACCGCTTGCGCCGGCTGCGTGGTAACCCCAAGGCCTAATCCTGGCGCGATGTGTCGGAGCCGCTGGCTAGCATGGGGCTTACCAGTGGTAGCCCGAACCGAAGGAGAACCGCCTTGGCCGAATGCCGAGTGTTGCAATGCCAGGAACAGAGCGCAGGACGTTTTGTGACGAACGAGGCACCCCTGATGGAGGCCGCCGTGTGCGCCGACCACCGGGCGAAGCTGGAAAGCGGAGCACCGTGGGACCTCGACGGCGTCAAGAACGAGCTGCGGATGGAGTCCTCGCTTCCGCCCGTTGTGACGGGCTTCGAGATCAGCAGCAGCATGGGTCCTGGGGTCACGATGAAGCTCGACCTGGAAGGGTATGAACAGCCGGTCCAGGTGTGGATAACCCGGGAGCATTTGAGCAAATTGGTGAAGTCGTTCAGCTTCGAGACTGAGGACGTATAGCAGCTTCATAAACCAAGGTTTCTGACACAGCCCCCGTGGTGCATAAATCAGACGAAAGGGGGAGACCGCAAATTGGCGGTCTCCCCTTTCGGCTTTGTGCGCTTAGGTAGCTTGTGTCCTTGCGTCGCGGAACCAGCCGTCAGGTGCTTTTTTAGGTTCCAGATGGTCAGGGTCGCGGTGTTCTTTCATGTCGCAGTTGTAGAAGGGCCCTTGTGGGTTCAGCAGGATGCCCATGTGGTGGTCTGCATGGTCCCGCCACCAGACGCTCATGCCGGTTGCCGGGTCGAGGCGCAGGTGCTCCCAGGAACGCCACAAGGCCGCAACGCGGGAGACGGCTTCGGGGTGGAAGTACCACTCGATGCACCACTTCGCGGTCTTACCGGTGACGCTGCGGACGTAGGTCGGCAGCAGCTGCTCGTGAAGGAACTCTTCGGCCGTGCCGTAGACGAGTTCCGGCACCTTCTCCGGTTTCCCGTCTTCGCCGGCGACGGGGTTGGGGGCGGGCGTGTCCGTGTCGAACAGTCCGAAATCATCTGCCATGGCTGATTGCTTCCTTACCCGGTGACCCAGGGATTAGCGACCGGAGCGGCGGCCACCAGGGAGGCATCCGGTTCCTCCGGGCGGGGGCTGTACTTTTTGATGGAGGCTTCCACGGCGTCTTTGTGCCGGCCGATGTACCAGGGCATAGTCCGGACCAGCGTGGCGGGTGCGCCGGATGCGAGGACCACGGCGCGGCCGCGGTCCAGCTCGGCGAGGTTGGAGACATCGAAGATTCGTTCCTTGCCTTCCTGCCGGGAGCGGCTGGAGCCGGACTTTCCGGAGGAGACGGAGACGTTGGTGTAGCTGTAGTCCCCGATCAGGTCCGAGAGCGCCCGGAGGAAGCCTTCTTCCGCGACTCCGCCGCCGTACACCTTGACGTTCGCGGCCGACCAGATTTTCCGCATGTTCGCCTCGCCCCACAGTTCGACGCCTTGGGACCAGGACTGCAGGATGCCCATCACGATCAGGCCCTTGGAACCGTAGTGGCTGAACTGATCCGGCAGGGCTGCCCAGCGGACGACGTTGGCCAGCTCGTCGAGGGCGAACAGCGCAGGTTTGGGCAGGCGGCCGCCGCTGCGTTCGGCCCGTTCCTCCATCGCCTCGGCGATCGCCACCGTCAGCGCAGTCGTAAGCGGCGAAGCTGAGCCGGCCCCTTCCTTGGAGAGGATGTAGATCGTCTCCTGTGAGGCCGCGAACGCGTGCGGGTTGAACTGTCGACGGGCCTCCGTGGCCACCGTCGCGCCACCTGTCGGGGCGACCCAGCGCAGCGTGTTCCTGGATTTGAGGCACTGGATCATTTTCTCGGCGGTGCCGAAGATACCGTCGCGCTGTTTGTCAGCCAGCTCCAGCGTGGACTCCAGGCCCTTGTACTGCAGCTCGTAGTCATGCTCTTTCAGGATGTTGATTGGTTCCCGGTTCACCTGCTCCGTCACCCACAGGTAGACCTGTGTGATGGGCCGTTCCCCGAGCGCGGCCGCGAGGAAGTACGAGGAGAGAATGTCTTCGGCCTTGGGGTCGAAGTAGGCATCCGGCTTGGACCCAGGGACCCGCGAACCGGCTGAGAAGTGCTGGGTGAGCTTGTACGCCTTCTCTTCGTCGGTGACGTAGGAGAGCGGGTTCCACCACCAGTCCGGTTCCTCCTGCGCGATCTTCTGCGGATCGAACACCCATACCGGGGCGGTGAGCTCGCGGACGCCGCGGGTTCCGTCCACGACGTCGCGCTTGTTCGAGGTGGAGACCACGGCCCCGGGTGCGTCCAGGATCGCGGGCATGACGCGGGAGGTGGACTTACCGGTACGGGGGCCCCAGATATCGAGGCTGAGGTCTTCCCAGGATTGAATGAACGTCTGGCCGGTGGAGACCACTTTGCCGACGACGATGCCCGGCGTGCCTGTCACTCCCAGCCGATCCGCCGTCGCTTTCGCGCCCTTCTCGGAAAACGCAGCCAAGGACTTCCCTCGACCCAGGTACCGGGCGGCCTTGTCGACGCGGGCACGCTTGGATGCACCCTTCTTCCAGGTCACGAGCACGACGACGGCCAGGACCAGGATCACGCCGGCCATGAGTGCCGCGACAACCGTGGACTGGACCGGCCACGGCACGCGGCCCTTGATAAGTCCGGCGATCAGGTCGATGGGGTGCTTGGGCGGTGCCTCGATGCCGGCCATCCATGAACCGACGTGCACGGCGGCATAGGTGCCGCCGCCAAAGACGACGATGAACCCGATGGCCAGCCAAACCAGGATCGCGTCCCCGAGGCCCATGCCCTTGCGGTTTGGTGCGCTCATTATTTATTGCCTTTCGCCTTGCGGTTCTTCGGAGAAAGGCTTCCGTTTCCGAGGGTGGCTTTTCTGTTTATTACTTCGTTTTTCAGCCTGAGGATCTCCAGTTCTAGACCGTTGATCTCGGCAGCGGCTTGGGCTTCGCTTTTCCAGATTGGGCCCAGTGAGATCATGGTGGCAGCAATGATGATCCAGCCAATCGGCGGTCCCCATTTGTCAGGAAGGCTGAAGGCCAGGGCTGATAGGAGCACCAGTATCAGGGATAGGCCGTTCTTCGTCAGCGTGATCTTCGGGTTGTAGAGATCTTTTCTCTTGCAGATAAAGAGCGTCACTGCCACAACAGCAACAGCGATGGTGCCACTTGATGTGACCCAAAACCACTGCGATACCGGGATGGCCCCGGAGGCGAACTTATGGGCGAACTCCTGCACCGCGTACCAGGTGCCCACAGCAGAGAGCACCGTCAGGACAAACAGAAGTACCAGCCCTCGGCCGCCTTTACGTAGCCCGACCACCAACGTGAGGGACAGAAAAAGGCACGTCGCGCTGGCCGCAATTATCAGCCAGGGGTAGGGCGAACTTTTTGCGAAATCGGCTACGAGACCTGTTGTCACTACAGCGCCGGACATCGCTGCGACACCCAGCCAACGGAACCAAAAATCAGCATCACCAAGCCTCATTTCTTTGGGGTTCGGTGCGCTCATGAGATGCCTCCCTTGGTAGGCAGGTCAGGGGTCATTGGCACGAGGAGGGTTTCTGGGGTTTCACGCCACTTCCCCTCGGTGTCGTTGACTCCATCCGGGCCTTGCTCCAAAGATGTCAGTCCCACCAGGACCGGGATCCCTGGCCGGCCGCCGACCTTGATGAGGAACTTCCCCCGTCCGGGAGGTTCGACGTCGAGCCCGCGGGAGTCCCAGGCGGGCGGGTCCTGCCACGAGATGAGCTTCTGCTGCTCCTGCCGGGACAGCGGAATGGCCGAGGTCAGCAACGGCATTTCTGAGGCCGGGAGGCCACCGCAGATCACCATGCCGGAGCGTTCGACGAAGCCGCGGGCTTTCATCCGGTCTTCTTCCGCCGGCAGCGCGAGCAGGTCGGACATGGTGTGGGAGATCATGATCTGTCCGACACCCACGGATCGGTTGAGCCGGGTCAGGGCGTCCACCCTGTCCACCATGCCTTTCCCGGCGCGCAGCGCCCGCCATAGCTCGTCCAGGACGACGAAGTAGTTCCGGCGTGGTTCCAGACCGGCGTCGGCGAGGGCGTTGGCGACGTTGACGGTGCCGAATCCGTAGGACCAGCACGCGAGCAGAATTGCGGCTTGGAGGTCGGTTTCGGTCTCGTCGATGCTGGAGACGTCGAAGACCACGGCGCGGTCGCGCATCATGGGGTTGGTGGTGTGCCGGGAGAAGATTTCTCCGAGCTTCCCGCCTCCGGTCAGGCCCAGCAGGGTGGCTTCCAGTGCCCGGGTTTCCTGGAGGTAGACGTTCATGTCGCCGCGGTCCAGCGCGACCTGGCGCAGCTCGTCCGGTGCGGAGATGATCACGTCCAGGAGGTCTTTGAGGACCGGGACACCGTCGAACCGGTCATCGAGGACCCGCAGGCCCCGGTCCAGGATGGTTTGTTCCTGATCGGTGGGCGGGTTGTTCCGGCTGATGGTGATCAGGGAGACGACCATGGTCAGGCGTCGGCCGTGGGCGTCGGCGCGGACCCGGGCGGCGTCCTCGTGGTGGCCGCTGTCTTCGAGCAGCTGCGCGGCTTCGACGGCCTGGCCGGGGTCGAGGATGTTCAGGTAGCCGACGCCGCGGCCAAGTTTGATGACCTGGCCGCCGAGTGCCTGGACCGCTTTGACGTGTTCGCCTTTCAGGTCCCCCAGGATCAGCGGGTGGACGCCCTGGGCGGAGAGGCCGATGAACATCCGGCGCACCACGGTGGACTTTCCCAGCCCCGGCTTGCCCAGGATGAACGCGGAAGGGTTGGAAATCAGGCGTGCGCGCTGGAACCAGCTGATCGGATCGCAGCAGACCGTCGCATGGGTTTCCTCATGGCGTCCGAGCGGGACGCCGATCATGGGCGAGGACGCCCCGGAAGAAAACGGCCACAGCCCGCAGACCTGGACCGTGGTTCCCCGGTATTCGGTCACGGACGGGACGAGGGCGGCCATGCCGCCGCCGCGTCCGGTCCATCCCCGGGCAGCCGGCCCGGGCTGACGCGGCTCCTTCTCAGCCTTCTTCTTCGGTGCAGCTTTGACCGGTGCTGCAGCTTTCTTGGCAGGGCGGGTGAAGAGTTTCATGCGGGCCATTACAGGGCATCCTTAATCTCGGAGGGCACCATGCTGTGCTTGGGCAGGACCAGCCCCAGGGGCAGGGACGCCGCGAACGCGGTGTCCTGCGCGCCGTAGGCCCGGCGGAGCAGCACCCGGGCGGTACCCGAGGTCTGTTCCACGGCGGCGACAGCATCGGAGAGGCGCTCCTTATCGGTCACGGTGGCCGTGACGACCATCCCGAAGTTCACCAGCCCGGCGCCCTGGGCTTCCTCCTGTGCGGTCTGCACAGCAGAGCGGGCATCCACCAGGGCGCGGGCGGACGGGCGGTTTCCGGAGGTGATGCGGACGTTGGCGTTGTTCTGGTCCCGCTCCACCACGGCGGCGGCGCGGGCTGAATCCATCGGACGGTAGAGCAGCGAAACGCGTTTGCGGTCGATGTCCCCGTGGGGGGCCAGCAGCCGGGATAGGACCGAGGAGTTCACCGACCCGCGCGGTGCGCCGGTCATGGTCCAGGAGGCCGAGAAGGCGCTGTCGTGCCGGTATGTATCCCAGCTGGCCTGGGTGGCGGTGGGGCCGACTTCGCCCCAGGTCAGGGAGACCGGGGAGCCGGCGGCGTGGGCCTCGTCAATGATCAGGGCAGCAGGGGGATCGTAGGCGATGCGGACGACCTCGCAGAGTTCCTGCGCGGACATCGGACGGGCGATGCCGGCCCCGGTGGACTGAAGCCGGGCCGAGAGGCCCGGGATCCGGGAGGCGAGGTCCCGGGCCACGTCCTCCGGTGTGCGCTTCTTCGATCCAACCCGGAGGGAGGCGTTGAATGTCAGGGACACCCAGGCCCGGACCGTGGCCGAGCCGTCCGGGTAGGTCTGGACGACCTCGTTGAGCACGTTCTTGGCAAAATCCGGGGCGTTCGGGTCGATATTCATCATGACCTCATTGCGGAGCCGGTAGCCCGAATCCGGGGCGGTCTCGACCGTCACCGCGGCGGCGTCCAGGCCCGCCTCGTCCCCGAGGCCGGCGAGCCAGCCGCCCCAGTTCGCCACCCACGCATCGACCTGCTCCGGGTCCACCAGTGACGCACCGTCCGGTTCGGTGGAGAAAATCACGGTGAAGTGGCTGGTGGCCGGGACGTGCAGCAGCGCGAACGGGCGCTTGTAGGAGTCAGTGAACTCATACAGGGTTGACTTCGCGGCAAGCCCGGGCAACTGGTACATGCCCCAGGCCGTCACGCCCAGGGGGCCGGAGCGGTAGAGGTTCGTTCCGGCGGACCTGGAGAGCCGGAAGCTCATCCGGGTGGCGAAGCGGTCAACGACGGACTGGCCGTGCTTGTCCTTGACCGTGAGCAGCAGGGCGGCCGCCCCGGCCACGGCCAGGACAACCAGGCCCGGGAGCAGGCCCCAGACGGCAAAGCTGATGATGCCGGCCAACAGCCCGGCCATGACAATGCCGGTGCCGATCGCTCCGAGGTTGCCCAGGCCGGCTGAGCGCGGGACGCGCCAGTTGCCGTAGGACGGTTCCTTGTATTCGGTATTAATTGCTGCCACTGGGGCCCTCCCCGGTTGAATCCTGCGCGGTCTGTTGTGCGGCCTGAGAAACCTTGGACGCTGCTTGTGCTCCTGCGGCGACGAAGACCCCGGCCGGCCCGGCGGCCTTCGCCGCTCCTGCCGCGGCCCCGGCTCCGGCAGTGCCGGCAGTGTCTCCTGCCCCTGCAGTGCCTGCGGTTGCGGCGCTGGTGGCACCACCCGGCCCGGTCGCCCCGGGTGTCGGCTGGGCGCCGTTTCCCTTCGGGCCAGGCGTTCCGTTGCTGCCCTCCGGAGATTTCCCGGGCTCGTTGTTTCGCGAGCTCGGTGGCGTCGGGGCGGCGTTGCCTCTACCGCTGCCACGGCGGCCAAGAGACACGGCGCCCGTGGCCAGGGCGCCAACGGCGGCCCCGGCCCCGGCTCCCCCGCCGGAGGCGACGGCACCCACCATCGGGGTGACGAAACGCATCAGTGCCGGCAAGGCGAACAGGGCAACGATCATCAGCGTGAATCCCGTGATGGAGCCGACCAGACCGTCCTTCCCGCTGTGTTGTCCCATGAGGAGGAACGCGACCGAGTAAACGATGGCCGCAGCCGGCTTGTAGAGGATGAACGCGATGGTCCAGCCAACCGCTTTCTGGAACCACTGCCGTCCCATCTCCGTGTTTGTGAAAGCGGCCGTGGTGGGCAGGATGCCCGCCAGGATCACCAGCATGCCGCTGCGGACCACCATCAGGACGATCTGGACGAGGGAGGCAACCAAACCGATCAGACCCAGAACGATGAGGATGAACACGCCGACCCCGGTCTGGCCGGTCACGACCAGGAGGTGCATCGCCTCGGCAAAGCCCTTGCCGTCCGTGGAGCGGTTGATGATGGCGGCGGCGAAGGCGTCGGCGGCGATCACCAGGATCGAGATGACACCCAGGCCCAGACCTGATACCAGGGTGAGCGTGACCAGGGAACGCAAAAGGTCTTTCAACGGTGCGCCGCGCTGCTCCCAAATCATCCGGATGCCGCCGAGAATGACGGCGAGGACAGCCAGCGCTACCGTCCAGACCATCAATTCGCTGTTCACCATGGAAACGATGGGGCTTGGCGTCGTTCCGTCCTCGCTGGCCAGATTCACCGTGGGCATGGAGACCCAGAAGGTAGACAGAGTCGTCACCATCTGACTCATGCCCTCCATGATGGCCTTGGCCATGTTGCCCATGGCGTCATCGGCGAGCCCTGAGAGCCAGTCCCCTACGGGGTTCCATGCAGGCCTCATGCTCCGCTCCAGAGGATGAATCCGGAAAGGTCACGGACTTGCCGGGGCTCCTCCAAGGGTGCGCCCTTGTCGTCAACAACGCCCTTCCAATCCCCGTCCTGCCAAAGCAGAGTCGTCCGCACCGAAGCAAGCGCTCCGTTGTCCGCTTTGAAGGCCAGTTCCACAACGGCTTGGTCCGCCGTATATGAGACATTGAAGCCCGCTATCTGGACTTTCACAGCTGAGGCTGGGGCCGCGGTCGCGGGTGTCTTCATCCCTGCGTCACGGCCAGGTCCTTTGGGTGCAAGCTGCTCAGCGATAGCTCGTTCTTTGGAGGGGTCGATGCCCAGAGCCCAAAGGTTCACCGCCGCATAAAGCGCCCCTGTTGGAGTGTGAGCGAAGCAGGACCGGATGCCCTGATCGTCCGTCTTTCCCGGGCCTATTTTCGGGTCGGTTGGTGCGGCCATTGTTCCGACGAGTTCCCACTTCGTCTTGGGGGCCGCTCCCAGCGATGACTCCGAGGATGAGGGCAGGCCACAGGTACTCTGTCCTGCTGTCGCCGAAGCGCTAGGGCTGGCCGTAGCTGTGTTGCTGGATTCCGCCGGAGCCGGTGCCGGCTGCGCGCTCTCCTGTCCTTTGGGGAGCAGGAAGATGATGACGGCTGCTGCGATCAGCGCGACCACCAGCGCGGCAGCAATGATGAAACCGGGTTTGGTGAACGGATTGTTTTCGGTGGTGCTCTCTGTTGACTGGCTCATGGTGCTCCCGTTGGTGGTGCTGGCTTAGACGAAGGCGCGGACGATGCCGGAGGCGCCGGTGATGATGATGCAGCCCATCAGGACCCAGCCGAGCTTGCCGATGGCTTGGGCTCCTTCGCCGCGCTGGAGCTGGATGACCATGCCGATCCCGACGATGATCACGCCCAGGACGCCAAGGACCAGCCCGATGCCCGAGGCCCAGTTCAGGATCGTGAGCAGGCCACCTGCCTGTGCCGGGACGACCGGGGTGGGGTTGGGGATGACGCTTCCGTCAAGTACAGCGAAGGGGTTCATGGTGAGACCTTTCAGTTCGTGGTGCCGGGTGTGGTGTCGGTAGCCAGGGCGGCCAAGTCAGTGATGAAGCGTTGATAGTCGCGGGCCGGCGGCGCGGTGGTGGAGTCCCCGTGCCGCCAGGCCTCGACCCAGGGCAGGGTCCAGTGCCGGGGTGCGCCCCCGCCGACGATGGCGGCGAAGTCCCGCAAGGGTTTGGGAGTCTTCCCCGGTGCGTCCGCCAGAACGGCGAGGCCGAGCAGATGAACCTCCGGTGCCGCGCCTGATACCCACTGCGTCAGTGCGCTCCGGGCCGCTGTCAGGCCCCGCATGTCGGCACGGCAGACCAGCAGCACCCGAGGTTTACTTCCGTCCTGGAGGACGGGCCAGCAGTGATCGGTGATCCGTGCCCCGCCGATCAGATCAGCGATGCGGCTTTCACCGGATCCCCCGTGGGCGCCGGTGATCCACAGTGCTGCCGAGCCTGCGACGGTGCGGCGGGCCAGACGGTCTGCGGCGTCCGGTTCAATCATTCCCCTCAGCGGTGCACTGATCACGGCCGCGGGCGGCAGGTGCGCTTCCGGGGCTGCCGTGTCCGCGCCGTCGGCGGGGACCGGGCGGGTGATCCAGGGGTTCAATGTCTGTTGCACGGTTCTCCTCCTTTCCAGGTCCGTTGGTGGGTGGTTTAGAACCCTTGTGCGACGGCGGCCGCGGCCGTGAGCCAGGCCCGCTGGGTGGCGGGCTGGAGGGCTTCATAGCGGATGGGTCCGTTGACCAGGGCCGGGTCGTAGGGAATCCGGACGACGGCCCGGACGAACGGGGCGAACCCGTCAGCGATCCGCTGCGCTTCGTCCCTGGCCCGCTTCAGGGCATCCCCGCTCATGCTGCGCTTGGCGTCGGTGGACTCGGAGACGATGACGACGGCGCCCCGTGCCAGTTCCGCGTCGTGCCCGCCGCGGGATTCCAGGGTCTGCAGGGTCAGGCGGGCGGCTTCGGCGCGGTCCTCGATGGCGGTGACCGGGACGACGAGCTGGTTGGTGTGGTCAATCATCCGCCGCCAGTTCGCGGCCCGGGCAGTGTTGCCCGAGTCCATCACCACGAGCCGGTAATAGCGGGTGAGCACCTGGTGGGCGATGTCGACCTCCTCAGCGGTGACTTCGTGATCGCCTTCCTCGTTTTCATCCGAGCGCAGGACATCGAACTTATCCGCGGTCTGGTGATGGACGAACTTGGCGATTTCGGCCGCGTTCGTCGACGGGGAGAGCAGCTCGGTGGAGGAATCGATCAGGTCCAGGACGCTGCGGTCGTGGGAACCCTTTTCCGTCCGCCATCCCAGGGTGCCCTGGGACTCGTTGTTATCCCATGCCACCGTCGCCGCGCCGCTGTAGCGGGCAAGGATCGCCGAGAGCATCACCACGGTGGGGGTCTTGTTCGCCCCGCCCTTGCGGTTCACCACCGCGATCGTGCGCGGGCCGGGCCAGTGCTGGCTCACCGTCCGGACATCCTCCCGCTCGGAGAGTTCTTCCTCCGAGGGAGCCATCCGCAGTCCCAGGCGCGTGAGGGCTCCCCGCCAGCCCCGGGTGGCCGGTTCCAGCACCGGGGCGCTGACCAGAAACGAGGTTTCCTTCAAGCTCCGCCGCGTCGGCGCCGCTTCCCCGGCAACGACAGCCGTCTGCGGTTCCGGGTTGGCCGGCACCGGAACCGTGCCGGCTGCGACGGGGCCGGGTGGCCACGACCGGGCGTCCACCGATGATGCAGTGGCTGGGGTGGCCACGGGTTCCGGTGCGGGGACGGTCTCGATGATCGCCGGGGCGGCTGTTGTGGGCGTGGTTTCGGGGGCTTCTGCCCGGCGGCGGGTCTGCCGTTGGTCATAGGAAACGGATTCGATCCTGTTATCCGGGTGGACGATGAGTTCACCGTGCCCTTCGGGGTCCTCGATCCGGACCCGGACGGGACGCTGAAGGGTCTGCGCCTCGCCCACGATGAGGGCCAGGGCGTTGGTGCGCAGGTCCTGCACGGAGTCCCCGGCAGGGACGACGCGGGAGTTGCCCGCGACGAGGACCTCGGCCGTGCCGTTGTCACGGACGATGGCCCGGATGCTGGGAAAGGCCATGACTTCGGTTGGGGTAGTGCCCATGAGCTTCTTCCTTACGTGTGTGGGGATGGAGGGGAGCGGCGGTTAGGACGGCGGAGTGAGGCGGTTGACCTTCCACGGGACGTCCTTGCCGGTGCGGAGCAGCTGGACCGTGTAGGTCCCGGCGTTGGTGGGGACCGCCGCCATGACGCCGAAGACGTTGGCTTCATCGACGCTCAGGGTGGCCGGGCCGGTGACGCGGCTGACCGGGATGTTCGCCGGGTCCACCGCCGAGTAATCGGCGGTGGCCTGCGGGGTCAGCCACCGGGCCAGGTCATTGGCCCATTGCGTGTCCTCCACCGTGGGGCGGGCGAAATCCGTCATGGCCTTCTCGGCCACCTCGACCGCTTGGTCCTTGCTGGCCTGATCCCAGGTGATGCCGGTCGTGGCCGGGACCGTGCCCCCGGGCGCCTGGGGTCCGCTGTTGGCACTCAGTGAGACCGGCGCGGACGCTGTGGGCGTACTCGTTGATGCCGCCGGGGTCGGCGTCGTGTTCGCCACCGGTGCGCAGGAAACGCAGAGCAGCGCCACGGCGAGCAGGGTCAAGGACTTCTTCACTTCTTCTCCTCTTGGGTGGGCAGGTACAGGAAAGCTGAGGGGACGGTGTTGGCGACCGTCCGGGTGTAATAGCTGTGATCCGCCGGGGCCGGGTTGCCGTTGTAGCCCTCCTCCAGATAGGTCCCATTGGCGTTGACTTCCTTCACCACGGCGACGTGGCCGAAGCTCGGGTCAGCTCCCCCGGCACCCGGGGCGTACCAAACGACCGCGCCGACCCGGGGGGTGCTGCCGGTGGGCCAGCCCTTGGCATCCCAGCCGGCCTTCCACGTCACCGCGGAACCCAGCTGCTGCCCGTCCGGGCGGAAGGTGCCGTTGAGGACCTTGAACGGTGCGCTGGCCGAACCCATCTGCTGGTTCACCCGCCACAGCGCGAAGTCCACGCACTCGCGGTAGTACATGCCCAGCGGTGAGGTGCTGGCAGCGTTGGCGCCGGCCTGCAACCAGGTCGGAGAATTCTTCCACGGGTAGTCATCCCCCGCGCCCGATTGTCCCGGAACGGCGCAGTCGCTGCCGTCCAGGGAGAACTTCGCCTTCGAAAGTGCCTGAACGAGTTTGACGGCTTCGGGCCAGTACTTCCGGTAGTGGTACGGGTCGGCGTTGCGCTGGACCTTGTTACCGGCGAATGTCGGTTCCAATAGCTCCCAGCCGGGCACGCCCTGCAGGGCCTTGATGAAGTTCGTCGCGCTCGTGGTGGGGTCCAACCGGTCCGCGTAGGAGCCCCACGCACCGTTGCCCCGCTGCTGAAACAACCCCCGGGAATCCGGCCCGGCACCGTCACCGGTATCCAGCACCCGCAACCCCGACTCCCCTAGGGCCACCATCACGCTGATCATCTGACCTCTTACGGACAGGTCCAGCGACTTGCCGGCACCCATGATGGCGGCAGTGTTCTTGAGCTGTTCCTGGGTGTAGCCGTCGACGTTGGTACTGCCGTCGATGACAACGGAAACGGCAGGGCCGCAGTCAGCCGCAGCAGGCTTTGCGGGGGCCAACAACAGCAGCATGGAGAAGACCAGCCCGAAGAACAGGCTCGGGACCGCAACAAGGGCCGCGAGACCCAAAGATTTGCGTGGGCTCATGAGGTGGCTCCAGCAAATGCGAGCACCCAGCAACGGAAGCCTTTACGAACTTGGTACGCAGACCGACGCGGGCTGCCATCTTGCAGCCGGCGCGCTTCCAGCGGCCACTGTGTATCGAACGGCAGCTTGTTCTTCAACAACTGTCCCTCCCCCTTGGGCATCGCTTCCCCGTCTACTGCCAGCACCCGACAACTCGTTGGCTGGCCGCCGTCTTTCTCTCGTTCCCACCAAGCTGCTTGTCATGTCCACTCGCCAGGAGTCGCATCTCTTCGGGCTGCAGGATCTCTTCCGAAAGTGACGCTGCACGTCCTTCTTTCGAAGAAGGCCTGCAATTTGACTGTAGCTCAAAGGTCATCATTTAGCGATACACTTTGTTTTGCGACTCAGAGCTATCCAAATAATCGGGCAAGATAGACGCATGCCGCGCCTCATCCAGCCCAACCACCCGCAGGAGGTTGAGGCAGCCATCGAAGTTCTCGGAAACCGAGCCCACGCGGCCATCCTGCGTTACCTACACCAGAACGGCCCCTGCACCACCGGCGAAATCCTCAAGGGAATAGTCCTGGACGGCAACAAGGCGCTGACGCGGCCCAGCCTCCAACACCACCTGGAAGCGCTCGAAGCTACCGGTGCTGTCGCGGCGGACTTCCCCGCGGGCCAACGGCACGGCAAGCGCGTGAAGTACGAGGCCAATATTGACGCCGTGGAGTTCGAGATGCTTCCTGCCTATGTCGACTATCTCCGCGGCAGATGAGCGCCCGCAGTTCATAACAAGCTTGTCAAAGAGCAATACCTTCTTGTTTCCCTAAAGCACGTTACATGCCTGCGGTGAACATGTGCAACGCGTGTAGTGGGCATGGTTTATTCCTGTATCAGGCAATGATGGAAGTTACGATGTCAGGGTTCCGTTGTTCTGCCTTGATCAGCCCTGGAGGATGAAGACCTAATGCTGACGCCACGGCGCATCCTGGCCTGCCTGGCGTTCCTTGTGCCGGCGGCCGGCCTAGCCGGGTTCGCTGTCGTCATGGCCCGCAAGATCGTCAAGCAGGGCCCAAGGGACTATCGCCGGGCCGAGGTGCTGGAAGACGGACGAGGAATCCGCATCGATTTGGATGACTACACCAAAGCCCCGGGCGACTTCGGCGTGTTCGACCCCGCGACAGAGAAGCACACGCGAGTCGGCGAGGTCACGCTGATCAATGAGGATCAAAAGTACGTAGAACGGAGCATTGATCCGCCCGGCTCCGCGCCGGGACGTCTGGGGCCAATCGTCGATTGGACCCCGGATGTGTTCTTCGAACCCTCTGCCGTCAGTGGACGCTACGAAGAGGTAGGCGTCCCCACCGCCTACGGTGCGGCGCCTGCATGGCTATTCCAAGCTGAGAACACGGACGTATGGGTGATCCATATCCATGGCAGTTGGACCGACCGATCGATCATGTTCCGAGATGTCCATGCCTTCAGTTCATTGGGATTCACGTCCTTGGTTCCCACATTTCGCAGCGACGCCGAGGTCAGCCCACCACAGGCCGAATCGAGTCACCTTGGGCAAACGGAATGGCGTGACGTGGAAAGCGCTGTGACCTACGCCGTAGCCCATGGAGCCAGGCGCATCATCCTCTCCGGCTGGTCAATGGGTGGGACCATTGCCCTGCTCACAGCGGAGCGCAGCGCCCACCGGGACCGGATCGTAGGGCTTGTCCTGGTAGGGCCCGTCACGAGCTGGCGTAAGACCATCACCGCAGGGGCGGCGCGGGCCGGGGTGCCGGCGATTGGTGCCCGCATTGTTATGCGCCTGTTGCAGGCTCCCTCATTCGCGAGGATGCTCGGGCTGGACGAACCGATCGATTTCGATGCACTTGACTGGGTGGACGTATCTAACCGGGTGAAAGTCCCGACCTTGGTCTTGCACTCGACCGCAGACCTAGAGGTTCCGTGGGAGATCTCGGCCGCGTTCCAACGTGCGAATCCGGCCACCGTCACCTTGATTTCACTGCCCGAGGCTCACCATACCCAGGAGTGGAATGCCTCGCCTTCTACCTTCACCAAAGAACTTACGAGTTGGGTCAGCAGGACGATCTTGACTGAGCGGAGCTAGGCCTGCGTGTCTAGCTTGGCCTCAATGTGGCTGATCCTGCCCTGAACAGATTCCGGGAAGTCCATCAAGTTCACCCGCTCGTAGTTGTGCAACACGATGAGGCTTTTATAGACGCCATTTTCGAGCGTTTCATTGAATAGGTCCCATGCCGGACTGACTCGTGATCGATCTGCATTAACCCGAATCCTCAATGCGGTCAGCCACAGAGCATCGATCATCCAGAGACGCAACCTCGGGAGCTGCTTCGATAGGAAAAGAATCAGCCACCCTGCCGCCGTCACTGAGAGGCCTACATAGAAAAGGCGGTCAAACCAAGTTCCGATCGCTCGGGCGACCCAGGGCGAGAAGTGGAACAGCACCACGTAAGTAATGTGGCATGAAACAGCCACCACAACCACCATCAGGCCGACAGAGAATGTTGCGTACAGGCTCTTTGCCTTGTGCCGAAGCATGTAGATGATCCTGAGCACGGTGACCAACAACGCGAGCATGTACGTGCCGCTGTACACGGCAGTTGCGAGCTGGTCCATGTGGGTATCAATGAAGCCAGCAGCCGTCGGAGCTTTGCCCTCAATCAGAGCGAAGCTGACAATCATGATGGGAATGCTCAGCAACGGCGCGTAGTAGGTCCATCTGACAATGGGTACGTTCGCTAAACGCCGCACGCTGTCGTTGAAGAAGAAGATCGCTAGTAGCGCGAAGATGGCTTGAAGCAGGTTCGTCACGTTGACGCCACCGAGGTAGCGGTCGATATCCACTAGCGGTGTAACCGTTCCCAGGACATAGAGCGCCGCGAGGCCGAACATCGATGCCACCCACGAGGCCCGGCACTCCGCCACCTTGACCACCGATGGGATCCGAAGGAGGCATAAGGCACTCAGCAGCGCAAAGAGCAACAGTTTCATGGTCTATCAGAGAAAAGGATCAGGATCGGACGAGCTGCCTGAACGGGACTTCTTCGACATCTCGAAAGCGAAATCCTCCACCCACCGTTCGACAGGATGATTCGGAACGGACCGGCAGGTGACACTAATTGCGTCCGCGGTTTCCCTCAGCATCTCTTCAGAGAGATCCGGTAGAGCCAGGGCAATCCGAAGGCTCTCCAAGTAGATGTGTCCGAGTTCGTGATAGATGCAGTGAAGTTTGTATTGCTGCGACTTCTGTGGGGGGAAATAAACGTTTATGCGATCTTCAAATTCGGCTTTGAAGGCCGTGAGCGCACCCCAGGACTCGTTGTACTCGATCAGATTGATCGGCTTCTCGCAGATCACGGTCAAGCGTTCGACGACTTCCTTCATCGACGTCGTGCCGTTACCGCACAACTCCCGAACCTTGTCCTGAACCGGTGGGAGAGTCATTCATCCTCGCCGTTCATCGACGCATCGATAATCCTTGTGATTGTCCTCAGTGTTTCCGGCGAAGTCGCGCCCAGGTTTCTCGCGGCGAAGTTCTTCACCTTGAGCTTGCGCATCTGCACAAGGAACTCCATCCGCGCTTCTACCTCGGGAGGAGTCTCACTGTTGAGATCACAGAGGTAGCTGGCCGGTACGGCAAAAACGAACTCTGCGATGCCCTTCAGGAGTTCCTGGTCGGTCACCAGGCTGCCAGTGCCATTGATCAAGTATGACCACCGTGTTCGCGACAGATGGATTCCGTGGGTCGAAAGTGCTTCTTCCACATGAGGGTAAGTGAGCGCCGCGTTGTTGTCCGACTCCCAGATATCCACCAGGATGCCCATGCGATCAGCTAGGCGCTCTTTTTTCTGTTGTTGCGTAAGGAACACGCTGCGGGCCCCATTTCCCATCGTTAAAGCTCCTTCAGCCGAGGTCAGCTGCTTATGGTGCGGCCACTACACAGAGCAGGCGGACAGCTGACACAAAATTTTACCTGATGACATTCGTAGCGTATAGGCCATGAGTAACTACTGAGTTGTGCATGTGCGGAGCATGTCTGTAGGCTTTCGCTTACTTGAGTTCTTGGGGGATTCAAGTCGATGCCGCCGGCCAACACGTCCTGTATAGCTACAGTTCCCTGAAGCCGGGGGAGGGTGATTCGCACACATGGAGGAATACCGCGTGCCCAAGCTTATTGGGAACAAGGCACCGCTGAACTGCCTTGTTTTGCCAGACCAGCATTACCGAGCCTGGCTGGCAACGCAGCGGTACAACATGTCCTTCGGTGAGTACGTTGGTGCTTTGACAGCGGTAATGTTTTCATCCCGGAAGGCTGGCGAAGCGTTCAGCTCGGCGGTGACCTGGGGGATCTCTTCGACGGACACGTGGCCGGCGAAGCCGCACTCACCGAGGCGGTGGGCGACGAAGTTGGTGTTCGTGGTCGGGGCGCCTTTGTCGACGCGGTGTCGGGTTGATGTGTTCACGCCTGTTTGTATGCGGCACAGCTCCAATGTCGTCGGTCCGACACTGGACTCAATCGGTTTCAGAAAACGCGACACGCGGCCGTTTTCTGAAAACAAATACCCGAACTTGTAATTCCGTGGTGGTAGCTTCAAGACAGCCGCATGAAGGATTCGTTTATATCCGGAAGCAGCTGCAGCACCAGCGAACGATGAAGCACTACCGGCTCTACGGCTCCGGTACGAGATTCAAAGGACTAAGCACATGACGGCAGTAGCAGTTAATCGAGGCGGCGGGCGCCCCAGCAAGGGCCTGCGCAAATTTATTGGCTTCCGAAGCCCGGAATGCACCGCTGACGGCATTGCCAAGGTCGCAGCAGCCAAAGGCCTAACCGTATCCGAGTACGTCCTGTCGGCAGTGGAACCACAGCTGCAGTCTGACCTGGCGGCACTTGATCTGCACGAGTACCAGCAGGAGCTCCCCATCGCATTAGCCTCTTAAAAAGTTGAAGGCCCGCTCTAGGCGGGCCTTCGAAGCTTCTGATTCACGAACTGGATTTGCTTGGCGGCGAGACAGTTCGTAAATCCTAGATGGACCTTCTCAGGTCCTTCAGTTTTGCTATGAAACCGATCTGGCAGGATCGGCCCTTTGCTATTCCCTGAACAGGAACAAACTCATCGTACATGGACAATCATGTGCGCCGCCAGCTATATCTGCCGCTGGCGTGTCGCGCAACTCTTACTCGGCATGCTCGCCCGCTGACGCGTGGGCCGCTTTGGCGCCTGTCCTCGCAGGTCAGCCGCGTGTTCGACTCTCCAGAGACGCCGGAAAGACCTACCCGCAGAAACACGAGCGGGCTCTCACTGAGGCGCTGCCCACGTTCCCTGCGGCCGTCAGGATATTCGGAAAAGACGGCACCTGCGCCGCGATCTTCCTCGACTTCGACTCCTCGGTAGCCGGCATCGACTGGGTTCTCGCCGACGTCCGGGCCGTTCAGACCTGGCTGCACTCGGTCGGGGCCCGCTGGATTGAGGACTACTCCCCCAACGGCGGCCGCCACGTTTACATCCCGCTGGAACAGCGGGTCACCTTCGCTGAAGCGCGTGATCTTGTCGAGGCGCTGGGCACCCGGTACCGGACCCTGGACAAGACCCCACACCAGAACCTTCTCCACGGCTGCATGCGCACACCCGGTTCCCCGCACAAGCGCGGCGGCCACCAGGAACTCGCGATGAGCCTGTCCATGGCCTACGACGTCGCCCGCCGGCCCAACTCCGCCGGCATCTGGGCGGCCATGAACGCTGACTTGGCGGGGGAGATCAACGCGGTCCGGGCGCTGCGGCTCGAGACGACCTTCACTCCCGTGGCCAAGGATGCGCCGACGATCACGCATCCGGCAGGGAGGATGTCGAGGGTCATTCAGGTGATGGCGCAGACCGGGCTCTACGACTCGAACCGGTACGCCTCCGATTCGGATGCCCGCCAGGCAATTGTCACCGGGGCCGCAGCCGCCGGGCTCCAGCTCGTGGACGTCGAACGCCGGATGATGCAGGGGACCTGGCCAGGGCTCGCCTCCTTCTATGCCCGTTATGCCTCCCGCCACCGCGTCCCGGCTCTGCGTCGTGACTGGATCAATGCGGTCGCCTACCTGAGCAAAAACTCGTCAACCGGGGAAGGGAATAACAATGTCCGCAGATCCCCCACAAGCCAGCCAAATACACAGCCCCCAGAACTAAAGGGCTTGAACCAAAACTCGAATCCCGATGCAGAGCATCGGTTCATCCGGACATGGCGGAATGCGCTTCGAATCAGGGAGGTGAACTACCAGGACTCCAGGATAGGAATGGCACGAAGAATGGTGCTGAGGTCACTGGGGGAGGCGGCCCACATGACAGCATCCCGGTTCATTGAATTTGGTGTCCGGTCCATCGCCGTCGCTACCGGGCTCGACCATACGACCGTGGCTTTGCACTTGAAGGCCCTCCGAGCGGAGAAAGATCCCCTCATCACCCTGGTCGAAGAAGCTCGCGGGACCAGGGGCGATCTGTACATGCTCACCGTCCCCGAAGAGCTGAAGACCGCGGCCGAGGACACGTCCTGGCAGAAAGGAAAAATCCATGCCCTCCGCCCGGCATTCAGGGAATTGGGGCTGCCGGCCGCGTTCGTATACGAAGCCCTGGAGCACTCCCCCGCAATGCCGATCACCGACCTCGTCCGGGTCACCCGGCTCTCCCGCTCAGCGGTCAACGAAGCCCTGGAAATACTCGCCGCCTGGAACCTGGTGACCCGGAACGCCGGCAAGTCCTGGTCGGTGGTGGCAACGACGTCGCTGAAGCAGCTCGCCGAACACCTTGGGGTTCTCGAAGCCGTCGCCGCGCAGCTGCAGCGTTACCGGATCGAGCGGATCATCTGGCGCGAATGGCTTGCCAGCAACGTCAACACCGTCGCCGAACTCCTCTCCCCCGGGGATGATTACCCATGGGAGGCCTTCGAGGGGCCGCCCGATGACTGGGCCCTGGCGGACATCGCGTTCAGCAGAGCCGAGTAGGGCCTACGCCGAAGGTCTGCCCTTCGGCAGCCACTTCCCCACCGCAGGACCGAATTCCCGCAGCGCACAGTTTCATGCCATAAGCCATGCCATAAGGACTATGGGAAGTGAGGCCGGAAGTCACAATCGGGCGTGTAGGGGTGGCTTGTGAAAAAGTGAAATATCCAACGTTAGCGCCGACATTTCGGGGTCGTAGTATCAGCCGAAAATCAGGCGGATATGGTCCGGTAGGCTCCTGAGCTGGAATCTTCGGATCCTGGCAGGAGGTGCTGGTTGGCGAGACAGGTGTTCGCGAACATCAACTTCTTCGGAGCCATCGAGGTCGACATCGAGGGTGGGCTGGCGCGGACTGATTGCCGGGAAATTCACGACCCACCCGATGTTCCGTCTCCCCGTGTTGAGCCCCACCACGGAAACCCGCGAATTCAGCTTGGCGTACGGTCTGGGTCGGGGTACTTCGGACCGTGGATTCTTCCCGGGAGGACATTGGGCAGGTGCAGCGCGTCCGGGTCTGGCATGAGCCGCATGACCCCATCAGGATCGTCCCGATCATGGGCCCCTCGTGGGGATGTTCTGGACAGATGAGCGGGACCAGGCGCGCATCGGGCTTATTGGCTGGCGTACGATGTTAGCCAAAAGGTTGCGCAACCTGTTTGCAGACATGGAGGGCAAAGCGCTGTGATCATGACCATGGCGGACGTGGCGAGGGCGGCCGGGGTTTCCGTGACAACGGTGTCCCATGTGCTGAACAAGACTCGCCGGGTGAATCCCGGTACAGCGGCTGCCGTGGAGGAGGCGATCGCGGCGACCGGTTACATCCCGGATCAGGTGGCGCGCTCGATCCGGACTGGCGGCACCATGACCATCGGATGTGCCGTTTCAGCCATGTCGAATCCATACTTCGCCGAGATCGTGCATGGGGTGGAGAGCGCCGCGGCACGAGCGGGGTACTCGCTGCTTCTGACCGATACGCATGAGGACCCCCAAGGGCAGGCGCGTGCAGTCGCCACCTTGCTCAGCCGCCGCGTGGACGCCGTCATTCTGGCGCCGAGCCACGATCCGACCGCCACCATCGATCAGGTGACCGGGCGCGGTATTCCACTCGTGCTCATAGACCGTTTCTTCGACGCTCCTGTTGATCAGATCGGGTCCGAGAATATCGAACCGACCGCGAAGCTCGTCGACCACCTTGCCGGGCTCGGCCACTCCAGAATCGGTTTGGTTGCAGGGCGCGATGGCGTCGCGACCACCGCTGAGCGGCTTGAAGGCTTTCGAGTTGGCATGCGTCGCAACAAGCTGAGGGTCGCGCGGCAGCTCGTCGCATCCGGCGCAAATCTGGAGGCCTATGGCGTGGTGCAGCGCTTTCTCGCACTGCCGAATCGGCCCACGGCTCTCGTTGTCGGCAGCAATCGCATGACGATAGGTGCCATGCGTGCAATACGGGACGCGGGGCTCACGGTGCCGGATGACATTGCTCTCGTGGCATTCGACGACTTCGAATGGGCGGACCTCTTCCACCCGAGGCTCACGGTGATCGGTCAGGCGACTGCCGAGATGGGCGAGCGCGCGGTGGGCATGGTTCTGAGCCGTCTGGCGGACCCGGAACTGGAACCGAGGATCGAACGCCTGCCCGCCGTCCTGGTTCACCGGGAATCGTGTGGCTGCGCGGAACCCGTCTGAGGGCGGTTGCGTCGCCGTGATCTGACCTGCCGTCCAAAGTGCGTCGCCCCGAACCTTCGGGGTCGATGGGCTCACAGGACCTTGGGCCATTGAGCGAGGCCGCCTATGGAACCTCCCGAAGCCTCAGGCCACGCGGATGCGAGGCCCGAGGCACAGGCCCCTCCCGTTATGCTTTCGTTACCAAAATGATCGTGCCAAACGGTTGCGCAATCTGTTTTCTAAGATGATGATTGATCCATGACTCGGGGCCTAATGGGCCGGGGAGGCCCCCGCCGATAGTGCCCCGGGACGTCCAAAGTGAGAGATGAAGCGCCTTCGCGGCCCGATGGTTTGTTCCGCCGCCAGGCCGGACCATTCGAAACCCGCGGCGACCCGTTCGTCGCGAGGACAGCAGGGTCGGCCCGCCGCCGAGACCAGCCCGATTAGACCACGAGAGAGGGAACCGACCAGAGCATGAGCACCGCGACTGAAAGAACCGTCCGAAGTATCGAAGACACCAGCTGGACCGCGTCCGCGATGCGGTGGGGCCAGATCAATATCCGCGAGATCGAGCCGGCCGTGTTCGACGTGGCCTGGTGGGAGGACTACTGGAGGCGGCTGCGGCTGGACGGCATCACCCTGAACGCGGGCGGCCTCGTTGCTTATTACCCAACCGAGCTCGAAGACCAGCACCGGAGTCCCTGGCTGGGAGACCGCGATCTGTTCGGTGAACTGGTCGAGGCGGTACGACGTTGTGACATGAGGGTGCTCGCGCGGATCGACCCGGGCGAATCATACGAGGACGTGTACTTCCGGCACCCGGATTGGTTTGCCGTCGAGGCCGACGGTTCGGTGATGCGTGACGTGAGCAACCCGGAGCTGTACGTGCCCTGCATGAACGGGCCGTACTACCGGGAATTCGTTCCTCGGATCATCGAGGAGATCCATGCCAAATACGATGTCGATGGTATCTTCTGCAGCGAATGGGACGGCCGGGGCCGCATATGCCATTGCGTGCGCTGCGCGCAGCTGTTTGGGGAGCTGCCGCAGGAAGTGGGGGATTCGACATGGAAGCGATGGGTACGGTGGCACGAAAGCCGGCTCGCGGATCTGTGGAAGTTCTGGGATTCGACGAGCCGTGGCATCAAGCCCGGCGCATTCTTCATGGGCAACCACTCTGAGCATGGCTTTCTTGCCGACGGGGCCGAGATGATCAATGTTGACCATCAGCACCGGCTGTATGACGAGCCCCTGTGGGCCGTCGGAGAGCAGGGTAAGAAAATGCGGGCCATCACGCGCGGGGAGAAGCCCTACTTCCACATTTTCAGTTCGTACAGCTACGCGCGGCATGTGGCGAAGCCCGAGGCGGAGTACCGGCTCTACGTCGCCGATGCCGTGCTGGCCGATTCACGACCGTGGTTCACCATGATCGGCGGCGTGCAGGAGGACAAGCGGCAGTTCGGTCCCCTGGAAGACATGTACCGATGGCATTTCGAAAACCAGTCCTACCTGCGGAATCGCAGCAGCCTCGCGGAGGTCGCCATCGCCTTCGACGATCGGGATAGATTCCTTCCCGAGGATCGGCGGCCAGATTCTTTCCGGGGCATGTACTACGCGCTGCTGCGCAGCCGCATCCCTTTCGATCTCGTGCATGTCGGCCGTCTCGAGGACGACACGCTCGACCGGTATCGAGTCCTGGTGCTTCCCAACCGGGCGTGCATGACGGAGGCCGAAGCCGAAACGATCCGCCGCTTCGTCCGGCGGGGAGGATCCGTCGTCGCCACGTTCGAGACCGGCGCACGGGACGAATGGGGTGAACCGCGGGCGGCGGGGCTGCTTGATGACGTCCTGGGCGTCGCCGGCAGGTACCCGGCCATGGGGGCGCTCGAGCATTCATATTCGGCGGTGCATGGCCATCATCCCTTGCTTGACGGACTCGAAGCGACCGGGCTGACGCTCAACAGTCCGCTGGTCTGCCCCGTCGTAGCAGCAGAGGGGACTGACGCCTCGTTGCTGAGCCTCATTCCGCCGTACATCTACTATCCACCCGAGATGTCCCACAGCCGTACCGGCGACAGCGGACTCCCCCTGCTCTTGGTCACCGAGGGCACAGGATCGGAGGGTCGCCGGGTTTACTGGCCCGGTGACGTCGACGCACTGGTGTACAAGGCGAACTCGCCGGATCACCTCCGGATGCTCGGCAATGCGGTCCGCTGGGCCCTCGGGAAAGATCAGTCGGTCCAAGTCAACGGCCCGGGGCTCATTGAAGTGCAGCCGTACCGGCAGGCGGGGAATCTCCAGGCACATTTGGTCAATTTCAGCAGCCCCGACGCTTGGCGGGCCCCGGTGCACGAGCTGCTTCCCGTCGGTCCGCTCACTATCCGGATGCGGATTCCCGACGGCGAACGGGCAGCCGACCACGCACGTTGCCTGGTGTCCGGCCAGACCCTGCCGGTGACCGTCGAAAACGGATGGGCCCAGGCGGAGCTGCCCCGTCTCCTCGACCACGAAATCGTTGTATTGGAGCTGTCATGAATCGCATTATCACCTCTCAGGTCGTTGACCTCACGAGACCAATTACGAACGGAATGGAGGCCCACATCACGACATCCGTCGTCCCCCTGCTGCGGATCGGCGAAGCATCGGGCCGGTTCGATCCCCCGTGTGAAGGTTTCGCGGCCAACGTGCTCGTCATGAGCGATCACTGTGGGACCCATCTCGACGCGCCGTCGCACTTCATCCGCGATGGTGCGGGCGTCGACGAGATCAGCGTCGCAAACCTTGTGCTCCCCGCAGTCGTGCTCGACCTCAGCGAATGCCAGGGCAGGCTCGTTCAGACGCAGGACCTCGAGGCCGCTGTTGCCGCGTTGGGCACGCCGCCGCGGGCCGGCGAGGCTGTCCTGCTGAACACGCGGCACAGCGACGGGACGGGCCGGGGTCTTGACCGCGGTGCAGCGGAATGGCTGGTCGCGACTGGTGTCGTCGCGGTCGGTACGGACCACATGGGTATCGACGACCCGGGTACCAGGGATAGCGCCGCACACATGGTTCTGCTGGGTGCCGGGATTCCGATCGTCGAGAACCTGACGGACGTGGAGACGATCCGTGGCCGGCGATTCCTTTTCATCGCGCTGCCCTTGCGGATCGAAGGCGGGACGGGCTCGCCGGTGCGTGCCGTCGCAGTGCTGGAGAACCTGTTGGAGGAGAGGGTATGAGGTACAGGAGGCTTGGCCGTACGGGCCTGCAGGTGTCTGAGGTTGGGGTCGGCGGCGCGCCGCTCGGCATCGAGGACTACCTCGAGAAGTGGTCCCCGGACACCGCGGAGTCGGAGCGGTCCGTCCGTGACATGTTGTCCCGGGCGATCGGCCTGGGTTACAACTACATCGACACGGCGCCGAGCTACGGCGCCGGCCGCAGCGAGGAGCTGATCGGCCTCGGGCTCGACGGCGGGTTGCGCTCCAAAACCTGTCTCGCCACCAAGTTCCTTTGGCGCGGGCAGGACAAAGCGGCGGTCATGGAAAGCGTGGAGGCATCCCTCAGGCGGCTGCGCACGGACTATGTCGACGTGCTTCAGATCCACGGCGACACCGGGTATGCGTACACCCCCGAGGACTTCCGCTGGATCATGGAGTCCGGTCCGATGGAGGCGATGCAGCAGCTCCGTGAGCAGGGCAAGGTCCGATACTTGGGCATTACCTGCGAGGAGCCCGTTTCGCTGGTTCCGTTCCTGGAAACCGACCAGTTCGACATGATCCAGATCAAGTACAACGTGATCCACCAGGGCGCGTGGCACAACGTGATACCGCTTGCGGCCAAGCTCGACGTCGGCGTCGTGGTGATGCGGCCCTTGACCAGCGGGATCTTCCAGAAACTGATGCGCAATGCGCGGCCGGATATCGAAGAGCTTGTCGACCTGAACGAGCTCGCGCTCAATTTCATCCTCTCCGAGCCGGCGATCGCCAGCGCGATCGTCGGTGCCCGGCGCCCCTCGGAGGTCGAGCGAAACAACGCTATCTCGGATGCCGCGCGACGCATCGATCTCGGCGAACTGCAGGACCGCCGCGTCCGCGGCTGAACAACCGACCAATGAAAGGAACTGGCATCATGACCACAAAACGCGCCTTCATCGACGCAGGCAAGCGGATCCTCCTGGGCGCTGGACGCGAGCGTGAGCGCCCAAAGCGAACCCCTCGGCCGTCGGCGGCACGCGTCGGCCGTTCGGCGGTCGCCACAGCGGCAGTTGCCGTCATGCTTGCGGCGGCCGGCTGCTCCGGCGGAGGTACCCAAGCATCGCCGGACAAAGCGAATCTGACCTTGGGGTTCTGGGTCGCAGGGAACGAGGACCAAGCGGCCTGGCAGAAGGTGGCCGATCAGGCTGCCCAGGACCACCCGGGCATCACTGTCACATTGCAGGGTGCCGCGTGGGAGAACTACTGGTCCAAGATGGGCACGATGCTGGCGAGCAGTGACGGGCCGTGCATCGTGGGCATGCAGAGCCTGCGCCTGCCCGCCTACACACAGGCCCTGCTCCCGCTCGACGATCTGATGGCGAAGTACGGAGTGAAGGCCGGCGACTTCGACAACTCGATCCTGGACGGGCTCAAGAGCGACGGGAAACAGTACGCCATGCCGTACGACACCGGGCCCCTGATGATCTTCTACAACCGCGACCTGTTCCAGCAGGCCGGAATCCCGGAGCCGAAGCCAGGCTGGACGATGGACGACTTCAAGTCAGCGGCGAACAAGCTCACCGCCGGCGGCCGTCACGGGTTCGTGGCTGATCCTCAGGACGTCTTCTCCATGCCTTGGGTCCTGGACTTCACCGGCGCCCAGCCGCTGAAGGACAAAGCACTCGCCCTGACCGACCCGGACTTCGTCTCGGGGTACCAGCAGTTCGCCGACCTCGTGCTCAAGGACAAGGTGGCGCAGCCTGTGCCGTCCTCTGGCCGAGACTTCGCGACCACGGAGTTCTCCTCCGGCAACGCCGCGATGAAAGTCGACGGTCCCTGGTCAGTGATCGGTCTGCGGGACCAGGTCAAATTCCACGTTGGCCTTGCGCCCATGCCTGCCGGCCCTGGCGGTTCGAAGTCATACACCCTGGGCTCGGGATTCGGGATCTCCAAATCGTGCAAGAACCCGGACGCAGCGTTCCAGGCGATCGCATCGATGACCGGCCAGAAGGCCCTGACCGCGCTGGCGGCCACAGGCCGGGCCTACCCGTCTCGGCTTGCGGCACAGGACGCCTGGTACCAGGCCGCCAACATTCCCGGTGCCCGCGAAACACTCGAATTCGCCGTCACCCACTCGACTCCGCTGATAACGGCGAAGAACTGGGTGAAAGCAGCAGACCTCTACAGCCGGTTCGGCGTGCAGGTGCTCAACGGCGGGATGTCCGTCGACGAGGCAATGAAGCAGGTCCAGTCCCAGGTCGGTTCCGGTTCCTGAGCCTCGCAGCCGCACCAAGGAGTCGACAATGACAACGACAGCATACAGAGAAACCGCGGGCCGGCCGGCGACGGCCGGCCCGCGGGGGGGGCCGGCGACCCGGTCGGTGACCCGGTCGGTGACCCGGTCGGTGACCCGTACCCGATCTGCCTGGGTGTTCCTCGGGCCCAGCCTTCTCGGCCTGGCGATCTTCACAGTGTTCCCAACCGCCATGGCCCTCGGCATGAGCCTCTTCGACTGGCCTGTGTTCGGCGATCGTACCTTCATCGGTCTGCAGAACTACCAGCACCTATTCGACGATGCCGTGTTCCAGCACGCGATCCTGAATACCTGCCTGTTCGTGGTTCTCTACCTGCCGCTGAACCTGCTCGTGTCCATGGGGCTGGCGATCTGGGTCTCGCCCCGGATCAGGGGGCGCGGCTTCTACAGGGTCCTGTTCTTCATCCCGGTCATGACGCCGATGGTCGCCAACGCGATGGTATGGCGGCTGCTCTTCCAACCCGGCGGCCTCTTGGACAGTGCATCCCAAAGCGTGTTCGGGGTGCCCACACCCAACTTCCTGGCGTCCTCGGGCTGGGCGATGCCCGCCGTCGTCGTGATGTCGGTGTGGCAGGGCTTCGGCTACAACTTTCTGATCTTTTCGGCAGCCCTGGACCAGGTGCCGCAGGCGCAATTGGAAGCGGCAGATATCGATGGGGCCAGCCCGCTGCAGCGGTTCTTCCACATCACCTTGCCCACTATTACTCCGTCGATCTTCTTTGCGACGACGATGACCCTGATCAGTTCGTTCCAGGTGTTCTCCCAGCCGTACATCCTCACCCAGGGCGGTCCAGGAGATTCCACCGAGACCCTGGTGATGTATGTCTACAACCACGGCTGGCAGTTCCTCGACATGGGGATAGCCGCGGCCGCGGGTTGGGTGCTCTTCGTCATCATCATGGGAATCACAGCAGTCCAGTTCGCCGGCCAGAGGAAGTGGGTGGGTTATGAGGTCTGAGCGCACCAAGCGGTCCGCAGCCAGGGTGGTCCGAAGCCTAGTGTCGCAGGGCGCCCTTCTGGTCGTCGGTATTGCGTTCCTGACGCCGTTGCTCTTTGCACTGGCGACGTCCCTGAAGCCCGCCGACGAAGTCTTCACCGCCACGCCACAGCTGATCGGATCGGAGATCCGGTGGAAGAACTACCTCGACGCCTTCGAGTTCGCACCATTCGGCAGATACTTCATCAACAGCCTGCTGGTCTCGGTGATGGGAACCCTCACGGTCATTGTGGCGAGCAGCCTGTCGGCATACGCGTTCGCACGAATGCGGTTCAGGGGACGCGAAGCGCTGTTCGTGGTCTTCCTCGGGACCCTGATGGTGCCGCAAGAGGTGCTCATCGTGCCGATGTACTGGCTGATGCAGACCCTCGGCTGGGTGGACAGCTACGAGGCATTGATCCTGCCGTGGGCGTTCACCGCCTTCGGGACCTTCCTCCTGCGGCAATTCTTCCTCACCGTGCCAATGGAGCTCGAGGAAGCTGCCAAGGTCGACGGTTGCGGCCCGTTCCGCTCATTCCTGCGGATCATGCTGCCGCTCGCCAAGCCGGCCGTCGCCGTGCTCGCCGTATTCACGTTCATCGGCTACTGGGGCAGCTTCCTTTGGCCGCTCATCATCGTGAACGACGTTCCCTCGAAGGGCACCGTTCCCCTCGGCCTGGCCCAGTTCATCGGGCAGCAGGGGACCCAATGGAATCTCATGATGGCAGCGTCGATCCTCGCGATGCTGCCGACCATACTCCTCGTGGTCCTTCTTCAGAAGCATCTCGTCGGGGGTCTGCTCTCGAGCGGCCTCGGTGGACGCTGATCGGCCGTCCGGATGGATTCAATGAACAATTCAATGAACAATGAACAAGGGAGCTTCGACTGATGGTCATGGACCAACGGCACTCATTCACAGTGAGCCTGCCCAATGCAGAGCTTGTGGAGGCCTTGGGCACCCAGCAGGGCGTCGACGCAACGATGTGGGCCATGGACGGTCCGGCCCCGCGCAACGCGATCGACCTCGTGGTGGTGCCCTACATGTCGCCGCCAAGCATCCTAAGGTCCCTTGCCGGGGTGCACACGCAGCTCGTGCAGAGCCAGACCATCGGATTCGAGGGCGTTTCAGCTGAGCTTCCGATGGGTGTGCGCTACAGCAATGCAGCCGGAGTCCATGAAGCCTCGACCGCTGAGCTGGCGCTCGGGCTGATGATCGCCGCGCAGCGCGAAATAGGCATGTACGCTCGCGCGCAGGTCCGCGGTGAGTGGCGGCACCACAAGTCCAGGGCGCTGACCGACTCGAGAGTCATGGTGATCGGAAACGGCGCAGTCGGCCGGGCCATCGCCGCCCGCCTGGAGCCGTTCGAGGTGGACGTGGTGCGGGTCGCAACACGCGGATCGGTCGACGGACCGAGAACGATCTTCGGGGTCGATCAGCTGCCGTCCCTGCTGGGCGAGGTTGACATCGTGGTCCTGGCGGTTCCGTTGAATGCGTCCACGACGGGGTTGGTGGACCGAGGGTTCCTTCAGAGGATGAAGCGGGGTTCTCTCCTGGTGAATGTCTCGCGCGGTCCGGTGGTCGTCACCCAAGACCTGCTCAAAGCGGTGGCATCCAAACATGTCCGCGCTGCGCTCGATGTCGTTGATCCTGAGCCGCTTCCGCCAGATCATCCGCTGTGGGGCCTGGACGACGTCTTGATGACCCCGCACGTCGGCGGGCACAGCGAGGCGATGACGCCACGTGTCGTCGCCCTGGTCAGACGCCAGATCGCGGCCCTGCAGAGCGGATCGGAACCGCACAACGTCGTCGTCGACAGGCGCTTCAGATGAGCGCGACAGTGCTGATCGCCCCAGATTCGTTCAAGGGCACCGCAATGGCGCGAGACGTTGCCGAGGCGGTGGCTACGGGCTGGCATGACATTCGCCCGCACGACGTCGTGCGGATCCTGCCGATGGCAGACGGCGGCGAAGGAACGCTCGAGGCAATTGAAAGCGCAATTCCGGGCGCGCAGCGCGTGAGCCTTGCGGATGTCCAGACGTTGGGGCCGGCCTCCTCAGCCTACTGGCTCAGGCTCCCGGACAACACGGGGGTCGTCGAGTTGGCCGTGACGAACGGTCTCGGGCTGTACGACGAGCTGCGACCGCTCGACGCGGATACGTTCGAGTTCGGCCAGGTTATCGCAGCGGCGATCCGGACCGGGGTGCATCGCCTGATTCTGGGGATAGGAGGAAGCGCCTCAAGCGACGGCGGCGCCGCAGTCCTCAGTGCTCTCGGCGCGAAGTTCATGGACCGCTCCGGCCACCCGATTGTCGCTGGTGCGAGAGGACTTCTGGATCTGGCCGTGTTTGATCCGAGCGGCCTTCGGGCGTTGCCGCCCGGCGGCGTTAGGGTTCTGACAGACGTGGTCAATCCGCTTCTCGGCGTGAATGGGGCAGCGAGGATCTATGGTCCGCAGAAGGGCGCCACACCCACTGATGTGGACCTTATCGAGCGCGGACTCGCGAACCTTGCATCCTTGCTCCCGGTGGATCCGGAAACACCGGGAGCCGGCGCCGCCGGCGGAACCGGATTCGGCTTGCTGGCGTGGGGGGCGGAGATCGTCTCAGGTGCGCACGGGGTGGGAAAGCTGTGTGGATTCGAACGCGAGCTGCACGGTGCTGATGTCGTCATCACGGGCGAAGGCAGATTCGACGAACAGAGTCTGTACGGCAAGATCGTCGGACATGTCGCGGGTCAAGCCCGCGCGGCGGAGAGAGCGTGCCTTCTGGTCGCAGGAAGCATCACGGCTCCGACGTCGCCCTTTGCCGCCCACGCCGAGCTGTCCCGGCTCGCCGGCACCGAAGAATCGGCACGGAACGAGCCCCTCCGTTGGCTGCGCAGGGCTGGATCTGCACTTGCAAGCGAGTGGCGCGGTCCGTTGAGAACGAGCCGTACCTGACGGACCGGCTGGACAACAGACCGGCAGGCCAACGCTTCGAAAAGAAAGGACATGGAAAATGGCTTTCCCAAGGACCTCAGGCACCGAGGCCTCAAACCACGCATCGTATGGCGTCTTTCTCTACGCCGAATTCACAGCAAGGGCCGAGCACATGGACCTCGTCACGGAGCTCATCGCCGCCTACGGCATCGAGGTCCGCATGGAACCGGGCAATGTCCGGTTCGAGCCCTACATCCGGGGCGAGAATCCGGCGCAGTTCGTCGTCTTCGAGGAGTATGCCTCGAAGGAGGCATTCCGAGAGCATCTCTCTGCAGCTAAGGGTGCGGCGTTCAACGAACGGCTCCGACCGCTCATCGAGGAGCCAGAATCAGTGCTCCACTGGCTGACCCCGTCACCCAACCCAGCCCCGTGATAGGACGGGCACCGTTGGTCTGCCGCGCAGCCCGGCCAGGCGCCCTGCGTCAGCCGTCAGTGCCGAACGAGGCTGGGCCGTCCACGCCGAGGTCGAGGGTGAGCGCTTTGCGGTCGGTCTTGCACTCCGGATTGTGGAAAGCATCGGTTTAGCTCGTGCCCCAGCGTAGCCAAGTGCTCGAGAGCCGACGGAAGGGGCTCGGGCCAGCCTTAGCAGGGTATCTAGGACGTCAGCTCCTCGGAACGGCAAGGGACCTAAAACGATCGTTCGCAAGACACTCCCAGGCGTCTTCGCAGAGTGGCGGAACCAAGCGGCCAATTTTGTAACGCTTCCCGCGTACGCTCCTACGTAACGTCCAACCCCGCTGATGATACGTTTCGGGGATGCGAATCGGATATGGGCGTGTCTCAACACGCGATCAGCACCCCGAAGCCCAACACGATGCCCTGCGCGCGGCCGGCTGCGAGCAGATCTTCCTCGACACGGCATCCGGGAAGCTCGCCCGCAGGCCCGAACTGGACAAAGCGCTACTATCGGCCAACCGGGCCGGCGATCAGCTTGTCGTCACCAAACTCGACCGGCTCGGGCGATCGCTGGAACACCTCATCGAGCTCAGGACAGGCTCAATTCGCGGCCCTCGACAAGGACTCTCTCGCGTTTCGGTGTCATGGCGGAACTTTGTCGCTGGGGGGAGCGGGAGTGAAGGGGGCGATCGGAAACGCTGCAGTCCGCGCCGCCCTGTGACGGGCGGCGCGGGCTGCAGCGGTCGAGCTGGTCCTGTTTCAGGCTAAGGGTCACCCCGTCCATGCTCCGACGGTGAGGAGGAGGTTGCCGTAGAGGCGCTGCTCTCCTGTGGCGATAGCGAGGGCAACGTCGTCTGAACGCGCAGCGGCGTAGAACTCGCTCCGCCCGAGCGTCGAGAGCGGCAGTCCCAGCACGGCCGCGAACTCGCCGCCGATCGGCGGAACGTCTCCGTCCGGCGGCACCATGACGCTGGCCGCCTCGAACTGTGCCACTGAGGTCAGTGCGCGCAGCACGGTCACCGCGTCCACGACCCCCGGCGTCAGGTTGAGGTGGATGAGCTCGGCGCGCTGACCGATTCCCGTGGAATGCGGGTAGTTCGCATCCGCGAGAAGGACACGTGCGCCGTGCCCGGCGCCCGCCAGGGCACGGAGGATACCGGGGTGGATGAGGCCGGTGGTCAGCATGCTGCTGCCTCTGTCCGGTGCTCGGCCACGGACCGCGAGAGGAGCCACTGCAGCATGGCGTCCCAGTCTGCATGCTCGTGGGCGGATCGGCCGGGGTCGCGGTCGTCCAGCGGCGGGAGGTCTTCGACGACCTCCACGATCCCGCCAGCCTGCTGCAGTGCGTCCGCGAAGACGCGGCCCTGCTCGCGGGCTGGCACGATGTTGTCCACGTCGTTAAGGCGGAGCTGGACCGGAACCCCGCGTCCGGCCAGGGCCGCCACATGGGCGAGCGGCGACCGCTGCGACCATGCGGAAGGGTCCAGTTCCGGCTCGGCGCCGACCTCGTCGCGCAGCGCGTGGGCATGGTGCGCGCCGCCCTTTGCGAGGTGGCAGTACCAGGCTGCCGGATCCGTGACGGGGTTCTGGGCCGCCACCGCGGCTACAGTGTCCCCGAGCGTGGCGGCGAGCAGGAGCGATTCCTGCCCTCCCATCGAGAGTCCAGCCGCCACGACGCGGTTTATATCGATCGGGAGCCCGGCATCGACGGCGTCGCGCAGTGCGTCCCGATAGGCGGTCAGCTGCGCCGGAAGGCCGGTCGACATGCCGGTGTAGCGTCGGCCTTCCGACTGGATCACTAGGGCCGCGGCTCCTGCGCGCCGTGCTGCCGGTGCGATGCCGGGTACGTCGCACAGGGTGCGAGGTCCGGCGGGTTCGCCGAACATCGATCCAAGGGCGGTGAAGCCAAACGGGTGCGGCGCCATCACCAGCGGTACCGGCGCCTTTCCGCCAGGGTGGTAGAGGAAAGCCCGGCGCCGGATGCCGTCTTCGCCGTCGACGGTCCAGTCGAGGAGCATCTCGGGTTCGGCAAACCCCGGAGCCATACGGGCGGGAGTTCCGATGTCAATCGGCACTTTCGCCTCCCAGGATGCGGGAAATGCCGAGTGCTATGAGAATCACGAGACCGTTGACTGCGGCGATCCAGTAGCTCTGCACTTGCTGCAGCGTCAGCAGGTTGACGACGAGGGCCAGGAGGACGACGCCGGTCGCAGCGCCGATGATGCTGCCCTTTCCTCCGTTGAGGCTGACGCCGCCGATAACCGCGGCCGCGAAGACGGTGAAGATCAGGTTCACGCCTTGATTCGAGGCAACTGCCTGGACGCGTCCTGCCTCCATGATCCCGCCAAGGGCTGCGAGTACACCGGCAACGACATAGACGCCGATCCGGATGCGGTCTACCCGGATGCCGGCGGCCCGGGCCGCGTCACGGTTCCCGCCGATGGCGTAGATGGCCCGGCCACTTTGCGTGTAGCGCATGTAGAGCCCTGCAGCTGCGAAGATGGCGACAGCCAGGAGCACTGAGGACGGGATGCCCAGGATCGACTGGGTGCCGAGCCCCGTGAAGACCGGGCCGAGCTCGTAGATGGTCTGTCCGGAAACGAGGCCGGTCTGGAGACCTGCCAGCAGTATGTACATAGCGAGCGTCAAGATGAAGCCGTTCATTTTGGCCTTGCTGACCATGACCCCGTTGAAGACGCCGACTGCGGCTCCGACGAGCAGGGTGATAACGAGTCCGACCACCGGGTGGAGCTCGGTGCCGAGCCCGTGGCTGACGGCTGGTGCGATGAACCATGCGCCAACCATGGGCGCAAGGCCGTATGTGGACTGCAGGGACAGGTCCATGCCGCCGGAAATGAGGATGATGCTCTCGGCGACGACGACAACTCCGAGCGCTGCGGACTGCAGGCCAATGTTTGTGAAGTTCGCCGCTGTGAGGAACGCGGGGTTGATGATCCCCCCGACGATCAGGATGACGGCGATGACCGGCAGGAGAGCGAAATCGCGGACCAGGGTACGTACGATATTCGTTCCCCGGGTCCTGGACGTGGCGTGAACCGCCGGCAGCGTTATGGTCTTGGTGCTCATGAGTCAGTGCTCCTTACTGGGGGAGACGGAGGCGGCGTCAGCGCCGATTCCCTCCGAAGCGGCAATGAGGGCTTCGCTGTCCCACGGGCCCTGGGTGAATTCTGTGAAGATCTTGCCTCGGACCAAGACCACGATGCGGGTAGCGTATTCAAGGTCTGAAAGATCATCCGAGACGAGGAGGACGGCTGCGCCATCCCGGCGTGCCTGGTCAAGGGAACCCATCAGCGAGGCCTTTGACGCGACGTCGACTCCCTGGGTGGGACCGACGGCGACCACGACGCCCGGATCGCTGGCCAAGGCACGGCCAACAACAACCTTCTGCTGGTTGCCTCCGGAGAGCTCGCCGACAGGCTGGGCAGTGCCGGCGCTCTTGACGTCCAAACGTTTCGCGAGTTCGGCTGCGGACGCGTTCCGGCGCTTGGGCGAAAGGATTCCGCCCCGAACGAATCGGCCCACGATCGACATGGTGATGTTTTCACCCACGCCCAGGAGCGGAACATAGCCCCGTGCGTGGCGGTCTCCGGGGACGTATCCGACGCCGGCATCACGCGCCGCTGCCGGCGAACCGAACTTAAGAGCCTTTCCGTCGATGCGGATCGTGCCGCTCTTCGGTATCTCAAGGCCTGCGATGACATCGGCAATCACTGTGGTCCCTGCTCCCCGAAGTCCCAGGAGCCCGACGCACTCGCCCCCACGCACTTCAAGGTCGAGCCTCTCGACGCGGCCGTGGGCGGTAGCGGCCGAAAGTCCGGAGACACCGAGCCGCACGGGCTGGTCGGCGGTATCAGTAACGGACATCTGCGGACGATGGTGCGCCACGGCCTGGTCACCGACCATGGCTGTGATCATCTGCTCCTCGTTCATCGAACTGGTCGGCGCTGTGACCACATGCTTGCCGTCGCGGAGGATGATGACGCGGTCGCACAATTCAAAGACCTCGTCGAAGTGGTGGGAGATGTAGATGATGCCCACGCCGGAGGCCATCAGGGGCCTGAGCCGCGCGAAGAGCCGTTCAACGGCCCCGCGTTCGAGTGCCGCGGTTGGCTCGTCGAGGATGAGGCACTTGGCCCCCATAGCCAGGGCACGGGCGATCTCGACGATCTGCCTCTGCTCCACCGTGATGTCCGAAGCGAGCGCGTCGACATCGACGTCGAAGTTCCAGTCGGTCATGACCTGACGTGCAGCACGCCGCATTCCGCGCCAGTCCAGCGCCCCTCCCGCCCCTCGCATGGGACGATTGAGGAAAATGTTCTCGGCGACGGTGAGCGTCGGAACGAGCATCGAGTGCTGGTACACACACGAAACGTACTCCTGCCATGCGGCAGGATTCCCACCGAGGGGCGCGTCCTGTCCAAGAAACCGGACGGTTCCGGTTTCAGACTTGCGCAGGCCCGTCAGGATCGAGACGATGGTGGACTTTCCGGCCCCGTTACGACCGACGATGCCGAGGCATTCCCCAGGGGCTACGTGCAGACTGACATTGTCCAGGGCCTTCGTTGGCCCAAAGCTCATGCTGATACCCGAAGCTTCCAGCAGATTCTGTTCGCTCATGAATCAGACCTCCTTGTCTTGGTGACGGCCCCTGTATACAGACTGGGAACTGCCGGGCCTGCCGTGCCCGTCGATGGCAGGCACGGCAGTTCCCAGTCTGTGGCGGGGACCTTGGCTACTTGGCGGTGTTGCCCCAGAGGCTCTTGTCGTCGACGTTGTCCTTCGTGACGACCGGAGCCTTGATGGGGTCCCCGGGGTTCCCGAACAGGGTGACGAACTTGCTGTCGTCGTGACCGGTGCTGTCGCCTTCCTTGTACGTCTTGCCTTCAAGCGCCTGGCGGGCGTAGAACACCGAGTACTTGGCATACTGGTCAGCTGGCTGCGAGATGGTGGCGTCGAGGGTCCCCTGCCGGATATCGCTGAGTTCAAACGGCACGCCGTCGTTGCTGACAATCGCGACGTGGCCAGGCGCACCAGCCGGAGCCAGACGGTTGGCAGACTTAAGTGCCTGCAGGATGCCGGGAACCGGACCGCTCCACTGAACGTACATCGCCTGCAGGTCACTGACACTGCCCAGCGCGGTCGAGGCCGCGTTGGTGGCAGTCGCGGAGTCCCACTTGGTGGGGTAGTCGACAACCTTCAGATCCGGGTAGTTCTTCTTCATGCAGGCCGAGAAGGCGTCCGAGCGATCCCTGCCATTGAGCGACGCCAGCTCACCCTGAAGCTGTGCAACCGAACCCGACTTCACGCTCTTGCCGATGAATTCACAGGCCTTTTCCCCGTAAAGCTTGTTATCGGCACGGACGACCATGGACACCTTGCCGGCGGTCGGGGCAACATCTACCGAGACCACCGGGACGCCCTTGCTTTCAGCGTAGTCAAGAGCCGGTTTGATCGCGGCACTGTCAACTGGGTTGACAATGATCGCCTGGGCCCCCTGGTCGATGAGCGTATGAATGTCCGTGATCTGCTTGCCCGCGTCGCCGCTAGCGACCACCGGGCCGAGCAACTGCGCCTTGTACTCCTGCGCGAACTGTTCCTCGTACTTGATGTACGAGGTCCAGAAATCAGTGTTGTTCAGGGTCAGCGAGACACCGATTTTGAAGGTGTCATTGGGACCGATATGCGCTGCGGGCGCCGCCGTGGTTGCCGTCGTCGAGCAGCCAGCGAGGGCGGTGACGCTCAAGACTGAGGCAGCGGCAGCGGCCGCGACTCTCCATAGACGTCGCGATGTGGCTGCCCGGCGGAAAGGCGAAGTAGGGGTCATCGAGGATGCAACTCCTTTGTTGTGGGGGTGGAACCTGACGGAATCATGATGTCCTGAAATCGATTACAGTAGTATCGACACAGCGATGTGACGCATGTCAAGTTATTTACTGAAATCGATGCCAGAATGGAGACAAATTTCGATGACGAAGCAGGACTCCCTGATGACCACTATCTACGATGTTGCCCGGGAGGCACGGGTCTCCACTGCGACCGTTTCACGCGTGCTGAACGGGCGCGTGGTGCGGGCCGAACTGCGCGCGCGCGTCATGACGGCTGTCGAAGACCTTGGGTACACTCCGAACGGCGTTGCCCGTAACCTCCGCCGGCAGACCGGGTCGGTGTGGATGCTCATCATCTCCGATGTGGAGAGCACTTACTTCACGTCGCTCGTCCGCGGAGTCGAGTCTGTCGCGAGCGAGAATGGATACTCCGTGGTTGTCTGCAACTCTCACGATGACCCGGAGCTTGAGGCGCGGCACATCGAGGTCGCGCTGGCCGAGCAGATGGCAGGAGTGATCTTGTCGCCGTCACGTCCGGACACTGACGTTTCCCGCCTGTCCGGACGTCGGGTGCCGGTCGTCACCATTGACCGGCGGCTTGCCGCTCAGGCGACCAGCACGGTTTTGGTGGACAATCATGCCGCAGCAGAGGCGGCCACCTCTCATCTTCTCGACGGCGGCTATAAGCGCATCGGATGCATCACGGGTCCGAGGCAAATCAGCACTGCCGTTGAGCGCCTGGAGGGGTATCGGCGCGCACTTGCCGCCCGCGGCCTCGAGCTCGACGCCGCGCTGGAGCTGATGGAAAACTACCGCGAGGACGGAGGATACCGGGGCATCAACGCCCTCCTGGCGCTGCCCGAACCTCCGGATGCGGTGCTGGCCTGCAACGGACTGCTCGCCGTCGGCGCGCTCCGTGCGCTGCACGACCGTGGCGTCGCGATCCCGCGCGACTTCGGCATCGTGGGATTCGACGACAGCCCGTGGTCCCAGGTCACAAATCCCCCCTTGACCACTGTCGCGCAGCCGACGGATGCCCTGGGCAGGAAGGCCGCCGAGCTGCTTCTGGCACCTGAGAAGCTCGTATCCACCCACATGCTTTCGACCGAGCTCATCGTGCGCGGAAGTTCCCGGCGCTGACTCCTCGAGTCCGGCATGCAGCCTAGGAATTCGAGTCTGAGGACGACGCCGCTCTTGCGTGTGTAATCGATTACTGTTTCACTTCTCTCTAGGCAACGGTGCCAATGGAGGTGAAAGTTCGATTGAACTCAATGTGGCATGAACGGATACGCACGTACGGTCCGAAGGAAGTACTCTCGTGAGGGCGACGCTGGGTGTCGATATCGGGACCTCCAGTTCAAAGGGCGTCCTCGTCGGCCCGGATGGACGCATCCTCCGCTCCGCGCAGCGCACGCACGAGGTGATGCGTCCGCACCCGGGATGGGTGGAGATGGACCCCGATATTTGGTGGTCCGAGTTCTGCGACATCGCGGCGGAGCTTGTAGCCCCCGGGGATGCTGAGGTGGCCGCCATCGGCGTTAGCGGCATGGGCCCGTGCGTCGTGATAGCCGACGACGAGGGCAACGCACTGCGGCCCGCGATTCTCTATGGTGTGGATACCCGCGCCAGCGAGGAGATAGCAGAACTCACGGAACGCTACGGTCAGGAGGAGATTCTTGAGCGGGGCGGCTCCGCGCTGTCCAGCCAGGCTGTCGGGCCGAAGCTTGCTTGGCTCGCACGCCACGAGCCGGAGCTGATGGCCTCCGCGCGCCGGCTGTTCATGCCGTCTTCGTGGCTCGCCTTCAGGCTGACCGGTGCTTACGCACTGGACCGTCATTCGGCGAGCCAGTGTTCGCCGCTGTTCGATCGGCACACCCTGGAGTGGCACCGGCCATGGGCCGAGGACATCGCACCAGGCATCGGGCTCCCGAAGTTGTGCTGGCCCGGAAACATTGTCGGGACGACGCGCGGCGACGTTGACGGACTTCCGGCTGGCATTCCCGTCATCGCGGGCACGATCGATGCGTGGACCGAGGCGCTGAGCATCGGAGCGCAAAATGACGGTGACCTCATGCTCATGTACGGAACAACCATGTTCCTCGTTGCCACCGTCGACAGCCCTGTTACGGCGCCGGGCATGTGGGGAACGGTCGGTGCCCTTGAGGGGACCAGGAACCTCGCAGGGGGACTCGCCACATCGGGGGCCATCACCTCCTGGCTGCGGGGGCTGACGAGCACCGACTATCCGCAACTGCTCGCCGAGGCGGAAGCTTCAGGTCCCGGGGCGAACGGGCTGCTGATGCTGCCCTATTTCGCCGGTGAGCGCACACCGATCATGGACCCGGATGCCCGCGGATTGATCGCCGGGCTCACGCTGAGCCACACCCGCGGCGACATCTATCGGGCCACGCTTGAGGCGACTGCGCTGGCCGTCAGGCACAACATCGAGGTGATGCGCGAGGCGGGCGTCGATCCGCAACGGATCCTCGCCGTCGGGGGCGGAACACAGGGCGGCCTCTGGACGCGCATCGTCTCCGACATCACCGGGCTTCCGCAGCTCATCCCGAGTACCACTATCGGTGCGTCCTACGGGGCCGCATGGCTCGCTGCAGACGCCCTCGCTCCCGTCGACATCTCGGTCTGGAACCCGCCGGCCGCGATCATCGAGCCGGATCCTGATCTGGCTGATGCGTACGACGAACTCTACGACCTCTATCGCGGGCTCCAGCCCGCAGTTTCCGAGGTCTCCCATGCACTGGCCCGCCGCCAGCACCGCACCAACAACAAGTGAAAATCCAGTAAGGAAAAACATGAACAGCTATGCACTGCCCACCGTTCGAACCGTCCCTACTGTCCCGCCGAAAACGGCCTACCTCATCGCCAGTGGCGACCTCCGCGAAAGCGCCAATGTTGCCGGCTGGCCGACCCAGATGGCTCTGGAAGCAGCCGTCGGAGAGGTCTTCGCAGACTTCGGATGGACCGTTGTCAGGGCCAACCCTGTGGACCCCGCCACCGGCCACGGATTCATCTCCAGCCAGAGGATGGGGATGGAAGTCTTCGCGACGATCCCGCAGGAGGCGCCGCTCATCGTCGCAGAGGCTGTCTGGCAGTACAGCCACCATGTGCTGCACGGGCTCCGGACACACCGTGGTCCGATCCTCACCGTGGCCAACTTCGCCGGGGACTGGCCTGGCCTGGTGGGCTTGCTCGGTCTCAATGCCGGGATGACGAAGATGGAGCGGGAATACTCGACGATCTGGAGCGTCGACTTCAAGGACGACTGGTTCAGGGAAGGCATCCGGACCTGGACAGAAACCGGGCGCATTGAGCACGACCAGCGCCACGTACAGGCGCTGCCCGCCCTCGCGCCAAGCGCAGAACGCGAGCTCGGCGTCGCCCTGGCCGATCAGCTCCTGGCGGACAAGGCCATCATCGGTGTTCTCGACGAGGGCTGCATGGGCATGTACAACGCCATCTTCGACGACGAGCTGCTGAACGGCCTTGGCATCTACAAAGAGCGCCTCTCGCAGTCGGCGCTGTACGCCGAGATGCTTCGCGTCAGCGACGACGAAGCCGCCGAGGTCGGCGTTTGGCTCCGCGGGCGGGGCATGGAATTCAAGACCGGTACCGACGAGGCGACCGAACTCACGGAGACCCAGCTGACCTGGCAGTACAAGATGTACATCGCGGCACTGCGGATGGCCGATGACTTCGGTCTGGACGCGATCGGCATCCAGTACCAGCAGGGACTCAAGGACCTCGTCCCGGCGTCCGACCTTGCCGAAGGGCTGCTCAACTCGACCGAACGTCCGCCGGTGCGCAGCCGGGACGGCAGCCGCGTCCTTCACGACGGCCTCGCCTTCCCGCACTTCAACGAGGCCGACGAGGGTGTCGCCGTCGACGCTCTCATCACAGACCGGATCTGGCGGGCCATGGGGCTCCTGCCCGATAACACGCTGCATGACGTGCGCTGGGGTGAGGACTACGACGGCCAGTTCGTCTGGGTCTACGAAATCTCGGGATCCGTGCCCGGTTCACACCTCGGCGGATGGGACAAAGCTGAAGGATGGCGCCAGAGCCCCGTCTTCTTCCCGGCCGGGGGCTCGACGATCAACGGCGTTTCGAAGCCTGGCGAGGTCGTCATCAGCCGGATCTTTATCGCCGATGGCTGCCTCAACGCAGATATCTTCCGCGGTTCAGTCATCGAACTCCCCGAGGAGGAGACCAAGCGCCGGAAGCAGGCGACAAACCCGGAGTGGCCCATCGCCCATGTTGTGCTCCACGATGTCACCCGCAACCAGTTCATGGCCCGCCACAAGGCGAACCACGCGCAGCTCGTCTACGCCCCGGACGCAGAGACTGCCGATAAGGCACTCGTTGCCAAGGCTGCGATGCTCGACGCGCTCGGGGTCAAGGTAAACATCGTCGGGACGGTCAATCTCGACATCTGACGCCAAAGGACGACCCGGCCGCTCGTAGGCGATGGGCGTCGTCTCCCTGATCCAGGGAGACGACGCCCATTTGCCTGCGCTGGGAGGGCGGTTTCCAACGCAAAGCGGTTTGCTCCCCACTCCGACGTATCATCTACACGTTGTGAGGAACGGCGTGAGCCAAAGTCGGGATCCGGGATGCGTCCACGGCTACGGGCGTCTCCGGTCACCACCGAGTCCGCTGCCCTCGGCGAGAACCACCAGTCCCGCGTGATCGAGGGACGCATCTGCATCATGGGGCGACAGTTGCCCGGATGCCGGGGCATGTCGGGGTAATGATCGTTCCTAAGGACACCGTTTGAAGTCCCCGCCGAGACCCACGGAATACAAGGGACCGGTGTGTAACGGTTGCCGTGTATGAACCACTGAACCCGCGGCGCCCCTCTAACCGCCCTTTCGGCTTTTGTGCAGGCCCTGCAAGCACATTCAGAGCCGAGGGCTATGGAGGGCTGGCCCGTCGTGGCTCCGACGCGTAGGAGCCAAGGTCAAGGCTGGTGTTCATGTCGAGTTTGAAGGTTCCGTAGGGGTTGATGTGGGTCCAGAAGAGTGGGGTGAGGCCTCGGCGGTCTTCGGGTCCAAGCAGCTCGCTGAATTCCTTCTCTTCCAGGATGGTTTGCAACAGCAGGGTGTTGACCAACACCAGGGATGATTGCAGCAGGTGCAGCGCGAGCAGAGACTTCGGTGGTTTCCCGGTCGGCGCCGGTCAGATCACGGTTCTTGCCGTAGAAGACGACGTCGTTGCCGCTGTTCCAGTTCTCCACGACCTGCAGGCCGGAATTGATTTCCCGGCGCAGACTCTCGCTGGCAAGGTAATCGGCGGCGAAGATGGTCCGGACAGCGCGGCCGAGTTCCTCGAGGGCCTGGTAGGTGGGGTGCTTTGGCCCGCCGCGGGTGAAGCGGCGCAGGATTGTCTCTGATTCGGCAGTGCCCAGGCGCAATGCCGTGGCGTATTTGACCATTTGGTCGTACTGCTGGGCAACGATGTCCCAGTTGATGGCCCGGCTCAGGACCGGGGCAATCTCCGAATAGGTGCTCTCGGTCTCTGCCCGGTAGAGACGGATGGAGCCGATGTTCTTCAACCGGGGCAAGAGCTTGAACCCGAGGAGCTCGGTGAAAGCGAATCCCACGATCGAAGCGCCATGGGTATCGACGTAGTTCGCCTCGATCTCGGCCTCGGTATCGTGGCGAAGTACGCCTTCGATCATGGCAGCGACTTCAGAGGAGGAACAGTTCTTAAGCTGCGAGTAGATACACGTCGATTTCTTCTCCACGTGCCAGTAGATCATCACACCGGGCCCGCCGTAGCGGTTATGCCATTCAGTCATGAGATTCGATTCCCAGGAGCCGAACTTCTTCGAGTCCGAGGCGCAGGCGTTTCCTTCGCCCCACCATTCGGGGTTTCGTGCTTCAAAGGTTGCGTTGACGACATTCACGATGGCCTGGCGCAGGTTGTCTTTGGTGATGTAGGTTCTGCGCACGTGCCGCAGTTCCCGTTCGGTCTCGGAGTGACCGCCGGCATCAGCGATTGCCTTGATGCCCATGTTCGTGCCCAGCCCGAACAGGCACAGCAAGAGACGGCGGCGCAGCGCGTCCTTGCCAAGGACTTCCCTTGACGCGATCGAGGTGAACCCCGGCGTGAAACCGGCCAGGAAGTCAGCTTCCTTGAGGACTTCGAGAAGGTCCAGGGTTCCCCACCGGGCGAATACCTCGTCTTTGATCCGGCCCAGGTTGACCGGCTCAACGAGTTTTTCCAGCTTGGGTACCTTTATCCAGGGAGCACCCTTTCGCTGGGTAATGCAGACCCCTCCGGCGGCATCTGTCAGGAGAGCGCGGTCCAGCGTTTGCAACGATTGGGCCATTCTGGTTTGCAGGTCTGCGATGAACCCGCCCGGGTCCACCGGTTTGCGCAGGGCCTCGTAGTGGAGTTCACGGGAAGCATCGAAGTCTGGGGGCAGATCGTCCTCGGGGTCCCGCCATTTACCGGCGCCGTCGACGAATACCTCACGCCGGCGCAACGCGTCCCGTAGAGCGACGAGGACGCACAGCTCGTACGGAATCCGCTCCACCCTGCCCTTCTCGTCCTGGACTGCCGTGACCCAGTTCCTCGGAACCACGCCAGCAATGGGAACGCCGTCCTCCGGGCTGAAGTACTGTGCCTTGCTTCCTGCGATCGCGTACCTGTTCAAGAGATCGATCGCGTCCATCACCGGTCTAAACGCCGTGTTGTTGCACCGGAACCGCAGTACCGATAGCAACGCCGGCAGCATCCGACGGTAGTAGTTTGAATAAGATCCGCGCAGGACCACCCGGACCTTGCCTTGGAATGCCGTTTCGTTTGCGTTGGCTTCTCTCACAAGCTGCTGGAGTGTCTTCTCGCTCACCACCGGGAAAACCGCGTTCCTGACCGTTTCATCCGGATTCCCCACAGCAGTCTCGGCCAGACGGAACAGCAGCGCCGTCTTACCGCGGACCATCTGCAAGTCCGCAGTGAGTTCCTTTTCAACCTTCCTCACGGCGCTGGTGTTGATCTTCAGCACCAAGACGAGCAACAGATCAACCAGGCTGTCAGCGATCTCCGCCGTGCGCTGATGACACAACGCAGCCAACAACGTCAGACGCGCCGGTCGCGGCGCTTCCCATAAATCTGATGGATACATCCGGGAAGCCCGCGCCCTCCACGCGCTCACGACCTTCTCCGAGATACCGTCAAACAGCGCATCTGGCAGGTCCAGAGCCTGGGCTGCAGCAAGTTTCTCCACTTCAGAAAGGAGCGACTCAAGCCCGGCCGGCCCCGGATCGGACTTCAACGCACCCAGCAGCGAGCCCGGCGAAGCATCGGAAATGAGGGCTTCTAGCCGGGCCGCCCCGCCTGGCCGCAACACTTCAACCACCGTGGAACATAGACGCTGCTCAAACAGTGCCCGAGCAGCGCCAACAATTCGGCCCGTACGACCAGGAGGTTCGATCTTCTCTTGACGGCACCTCGCCAGTAGCGCCTCGGCAATGGCCGGATCCCGTACTTCCGATGGGCACACTCGAAGGGCGAGCCACTGAGAAAAAACAGGCTCATCCGCCCGGGTAAACTCACGGAATCCCAAAAGCGACCGGATCTCGGCGCGGTGATACTTTACCGAGCGGCCGCCCCAGTACGAGGCAAGATCATCAACGGGCACCGAAACCTGCAAGGCAATATAGTCCAAAGCACCAGCAGGAAGCTCAGACGGCCCGGATGGAAACCTCGCATGCTGCTGGAAAAACTTCAGGAGTACCGCGAACCCGGCTCGGGTCACCCCGGACTTTCTCGAGAACAGGAATGCATCTTCCTCAACCAGCGTCCACGCATCAAGGAGCTCACTGCTCAGCTCGAAACCCATAAGCCAAACTCAACCACACCTAGATTGCCCCTGGGGACACGCTCAGGAGGACTGGGCCCATGGAGGAATACCGCGTGCCCAAGCTTATTGGGAACAAGGCACCGCTGAACCGCCTTGTTTTGCCAGACCAGCATTACCGAGCCTGGCTGGCAACGCAGCGGTACAACCTTCGGTGAGTACGTTGGTGCTTTGATAGACCGCCCGGAAGGGCGTCCCAACAAGCTTGATGGGAAGCAACAGGGGTTTTGCCTATCGAAGAGTCTTAGGACACCAAAAAGCAAAGAGCGACACGCCGCGATGACCTGCGCGGTTTCGTTTATCAAAACCGCTTAGATGGCACTATGGCAATTCAGAAGCTTGCTCAAGGGGGCCGCCCGTCAAAGGGACCGCGGCACACGTTCGTGGTGAAGCCCGATCTTGCACGGGCCGAGAAACTGCGAGCAATCATGGAGATTCTTGGTACGAACGCAGTCGACTACCTGACTCCGCTGGTTGCCGCCCACATAGATTCCATCAACCTTGATGAACTGCGCAACCAGGAGATTTTGCCTATACCAAAGGCCAGTTAAGAACTGAAGGCCCGCACTAGGCGGGCCTTCAAAAAGTATGCGTTCAGATCCACATCTTGGCGGATCAGCGATCTGAACTTATCCAAGCTCCCCGCGAGGGGCGCTCCATTTGCTATACCCCGAAGGGACTAGCTGTTGTCTATGGTACCTGTAGCGGCTGTGCCGTCAAGAACTGACGCGCTGCAATCCGAGCGTGAAATCACACCTGCTATGGCATGGGCTCTCGCTCCATTAATCGCCGGCGCACCTACATACCGCCTGGGACGCTGGATCGGCGGCCGGTTCCAGTACCCGCGGCCGCAGAATCCGCCCCGGATCACTGCCGCGTTGCCGACACGGCCGGCGGCAGTCCTCATCCACGGGGCAGACGGCTCTGTGGCTACTCTCTGCCTTGACCTGGATACCTCCAAAGCGCTGCAGGGCGTCGTCGATGACGACGCGCAACGCTTGGGCACCCTCTTGAAAAGCTGCGGTATCCGCTACGTCGCGGACCACTCCCCCAGCGGCGGACGCCACCTCTACATCCCGCTCGCAGAACGTATGAGCGGCCCGGAGGCCCGGGAACTCGTCGAAGCCATGACCCTCCTGGCTCCGAGTCTCGATCCCAGTCCGCACCAGAACGTCACCGACGGCTGTATTCGGGTTCCTGGTTCCGCGCATAAATCCGGCGGCCATCAGATCCTGACCACTCCCCTGGCCGTTGCCTACGACATCCTGCGCCGCCGTAATCCCGCCAGCGCCGTCGCCGCGCTCCGGATGGCCTTGGCGCCGGAAATGAGACGCGCCCGCGAGCTCAAAGACCGCACCGCCAAGATGATCGCCGCCACGAAGGCTCACGGTATTTGCCCCCTTCCCTTCGCCGGGAGCCAGTCCCCCTTGCGTGTGCTGGCCCGCACAGGCCTGTACGACACGGCCAAGTACGCCAGCCCGTCAGAGGCCCGCATGGCGGTCCTGAACCACTTCGCCGCCTGCGGCTGGACCCTGGAACAGGTCCGCCTCGAGCTGGGCGGCCAGTTCCCCGGCCTCGCAGCCCTCTACACCACCACCGACAGGCAGGAGCGTCTCATCGACGCAGAGTGGGCCGAGGCCTGCCGCTGGATCGAAAAACGGGGAACCCCGCCAACGGGTAGAAGGACTACCCGTATTAACGACACAAGCCCCCCAGGACCCACAGGGGGGGCCGTCAGAACCAGCAGCAAAGCTGCTGCGCACCAGCTCGTGAATGATCTTGAAAATGTCCTCTACGCGGTACTGGACCACAGACTGAAAGAGCGTGGACGCGAGGGCTTGAGCCTGCGGTTGCTGCTCCGGGCCGTGCTTGGCTACATGCGAACTATGGAGACCGATTTGCTGGACGTTGGTTGCCGTACGTTCGCTACTGCACTGGGCAAACATCATGGAACTATCTCCAGGCTGCTCCCGATGCTCGAACAGGCCTCAGTCGGCATCCTGACTAAAGTTGCTGATGCCCGCGGCCGTAACGCCGACGCCTACGTGATCCAACTCCCCCAGCACTTTGAACAACTTGCACGGGAACTCTCCTGGCGCAGCGGAAAAATCCATGGGATCCGCCCCGTTTTCCGGGCCTTGGGTGACGTCGCGGCTTTGGTCTACGAATCCATCGAACGTGGACGCCTCTCCCCCACCACAGCAGCCATCGTCCGGTCTACAGGACTCAGCCGTACAGCTGTCGAAACAGCGTTGGGCGCCATGAGCAGCTACAACATGGTCGAACGCCGGCATGGGCAATGGACCATTACCGCTGGGACCAGCCTGACAGCGTTGGCCCGTCGGCTCGGGGCTCTGGACGATGCAGCAGAGCAGATTCGCCGCCATCGCACGCAGCGCGCAGCTTGGCACGCCTGGCTGGATCGGAACCTAGTGCCTGAACTTGCAGAATACGAAGTGGAAGACCCCGAAACGAACCTTTACTGGATCCCTCCCTCTGAAAACGAGCTGGACTTGGTCGGGACTCTATGGAGGGTTGCATGACGCTTCGTAGGCAGATGTCTGAAAGCAGTAGATAAAGTCAACAGGTATGCACTTGCTTCACTGGGTTCACAAGTGAAAAAAGCGAAGACACGGAAACCAGTAGATAAAGTCAACAGGTATGCACTTGCTTCACTGGGTTCACAAGTGAAAAAAGCGAAGACACGGAAACCAGCTTCACAAGTAGAGCAAGGTTCGCTGGATACGCTTGGATCACTTTGGAAGGGGATTTGATGAAACACGATCTAGACCGCGGTGCCCTAAGCCGCGTTATCGCGGTAATCAACGGCAAAGGCGGGGTCTTTAAGACCAGTCTGGTGGCCAACGTAGGTGGACTCCTTGCCGAGGGCGGATCGCGTGTGCTTCTCGTGGATCTCGACCCTCAAGGAAACCTCGCCGAGGACCTCGGTTATGCCGACCAGGGGGACGGCGGTAGAAGTCTGGCGGCTTCGCTATGTTTCGGGGGAGAGCCCGACCTACTGACCGGTGTCCGAATCAATCTTGATGTCATTGCCGGGGGCCCTCATCTAGACGATGCTGCGGCATTCCTTGGAGCCAAAGCCCAGAAGGATCGTGACGCTGCGCAGCTGGCCCTGGCTAAACTGCTTGCCAGCGTCGCGGGGGAGTACGATCTGGTCCTGCTGGACTGCCCGCCCGGAAATGAGCCCTTGCAGGCTGCCGCGGTCGCTGCCGCCCGCTACGCGCTGGTACCGCTGAAGACGGACATGTCCAGCCGTAAGGGTGTCGCCGCCGTCGCGGCACGCATGGACAGCGTCGTCGGCCTCAACCCGTCCCTGGACTTGCTGGGCGTCGTCCTGGTTGGTACCGGGACGAATTCCAAGCAGGTTCATAAGGTCACCCGCGACCACCTCACCGCCGATTTTGGCACAGATGAAGTGTTGTTCCCGATGACCATCCGCCACGCGGAGGCCACGGCCCAGGCGTGCCGTGAGCGCGGATTGCTGGCCCACGAGCTCGAGCGGGAGCTCAGCAAGGGGCCGAAATGGTGGGAGGTCCTGCGAGGTGAAGCTAAAGCGGGAAACGCCGGACCAAAGTCGGCGTCCAGCGTGGCCGAAGACCTGCACGCAGTCGCCATGGAAGTGACCCGTCGGATCGCCGTCGCAGAATCCCAGGAGGTCAACGCGTGAGCGCTGAACCGACACCCAGCCGCCCCGCACTCGGGTTGCCGCCTCGGCGCACGGCAGCGCCGGCCGCCGAGGCGCCGCTGGCACGGATGCTCCCCGGAAACCGGCCGGAGACACCCAAGAAGGCAGAACCCAAAGAAGCCGAAACAGCGAATATGACGGTGAGCATCCCCGCCGCTCTGCGGAACCGGGCGCGGGCCGCGTACCGGGCGACCAGCTACGCCGAAGGGGATAACACCTGGAGTCACTTCGTGGCGAAAGCCATTGAAGCCGAGACGGGCCGCCGCGAAGCCGAACACAATGACGGTGCGATGTACCCGTCTTGGGGCGAGAATCTTCCCGGTGGGCGCCGGCTCAAGGACACCTAAAAGCCTAGCCGGGTCACCGCGCACCGGTCCGGTCGGCCTGCCGACGGGACTAGTTCAGCCTCAGTGGCGGGCCTTTCACGTGGCCCCCTACTGGTGAGCTGGGAACAAGGCCAGGCTAGGTATGGAGAATATTTGGCCGGTTTAGTCAGCAGGGCCGGCCATGTTGCGATTCTGGATGTTAAGAACGACCACTCACGTCAAATACTTTTGACGAAAAACCTACGCATGTGTAGTGTTCAGGTTAATGCCAAGGCCCCAAAAGCTTTGGAAGCAAGCTGGGCCTCCCGCCGGACGACGGGGACCCGGCTTGTCGCATTTAACAGGGTCACACGATTTCCAGCTTGTGGGCCAGAGCCTGAGCGTAGGTGCTGTTGCCCTTGACAAGATGTTCGCCCACGGCGCCCGCCAGGGCGTCGGCAAGCCATAAAAGCGGCTCGGTAGTTGTGCCGTCGTGGCGCACGACGGGCGGATGGGGGAGGCTGAGTCGCACGCAGTGGTTTGTCCAGGCCACGAGATCACGAGTGTCCTGATGCTTTGTGCGTTGGTCCAGAATGATCTCGCTGTATGGCCGTCCGCCCATGTCGGAAAACATGTGTGCAAGACACGCTTCTCTGGCCTTCTCACTTCGTTTCGAATCGTCAAAGTAGCTCACATAGACACGGCAGTGATGGGTGCGTTCGGCCAGAATCTCGACGACCCTTGAGCGGACAGCAGCGCCGTCCTTATTCCAATGCAGTCGTTTTGCACCCCGTGGCAATGCTTCCTGCAGATCTTGGAGAACGTCGGCTTCAATGCCCCTGTCAAGTACTGCCACACCAACGAGGCACAATCCTGCTGCCACGTGGGCACTCTCATCAACATAGGCTTTCAGCACCACATGAGTATTCCAGACGGTGTCGATCTTTTCACGGAGCCGCGTCGCCGCCTGCTGAGGCCCTCCACCGAGTACGCACGGCGGGTGAAGCAACCTGATGCAATTGTTCGGGAACCGCGTGTACCGGTGTGGCGCTGGACCGATAGGGACGGCAGTCAGCCGGTCTCACAAACGATCGATTAATGAGACAGGCTGGCCGCTCTCCTGGGGGCTTAGAGAGTTCACGTCTGTAAATCGCAGAGGTATTTGGCAGTGAATTAGTAGCGCTTAGTGGCCGACCAGGGGCTCTATCGCCAGAGCCTCTTGTCGGCATGGGGGGCAACCGGCATGGGGCCATTCTCAAGTCGAGGAAAGCAGGCCGCACTGTTCAGCGCGTTGATTGCAGGATATTCCGCCCGAGGACCGGCGATGATGTCAGCTGGTGGGTTCCTGAGAAGCGTTCAGCCAAGCTGGCGGATTTGGTCACTCCGTGCTCTTCCCAGCGCCAGACCTGAGGTCCAGCCTTGAGGCGTCCGGTGAACCTGCCTATGGCCGTGCATTTGGGCAGAAATTCCGTATTCCAATCTTGATAGGTGGCGCTGTAGAGCACATTGTTTTCATGGATTCGAAGGCTGACGTTGGTGATGGTCTGAGTCGTGGCGGGATCGGTGTGGGCGAACCAGTCGATGATTTCGTCAGCTTTGGATTTGCCGCAGGGGATGTGATCGTTGAGGCTGACGGTTAGATTGCGGGTCATTTCTTCCAAAGTGTTGGCATCACGGCTGCAGACCGCGTAGCTGAATGCGTTAGTAGATTTTCGATGTGGTGCCGGGCAGCCGTCAGGCTGGTCCCGAATTCCATGTCAGCCCGGGCGGCCGTGTAGATGTGCTCCGCCAAAGAGAAGGGCATCTCGTCCGGCATTATGGGCTCCTGGTCTTTAGCGCTGGTCAGGTCGGGACGGGGGCCGACTGCTGGCATCGCGCGCGATGCGTTGTCGTTGAGATGGGTCTGGCTGGCCGGTTTAAGACGCTGGCTGCTGTTGCAGAAGATGGGTGCGGAGTTCCTCTAAGGTCGGCGGATTCGCTCCGCGGCGCCGCACGGTGATTGCGGCGGCCATGGAGGCGGTGCGTCCCAGCTGCTCCAAAACAGCGGGCGCGAGGCTATCAGTCCCGCGGGTGAGGAGTCCCAGGATGAGGGCTGCCATGTACGAGTCGCCGGCGCCGATCGAGTCAGCGACCCCCGAAGTCACTGATGGGATGTTCAGCCGTGTCGTAGCTGTGGCGAGCAGTGAACCCTGTGCGCCTTTGGTGATGACTGCCAGGCCGGTGCCCATCCCGAGGATGTGCGAGGCGGTGTCGTCCAAGTCCTTCCTGGGGTAGAGCCACCGTGCGTCCTCATCGCTTAGTTTGACGACGTCGGTTAGGTGAACCAGTTCTTCGAAGATGGACGTTGCCTCGGCATGGCTGCCGAGCAGGGCGGGCCTGATATTGGGGTCATAGGTGATCATGCATTCGTGCCGGCACTGCTGCAGGAGGGCTTTGACCGCGTCCGCGCCGGGTGCGAGGAAGGTGGCTATCGAGCCGGTGTGAAGGATTTTCGGAACATAGGCGGGAGCAACCGGTTCCAAAACCCAGGAAATCTCGAAGTCGTAGCTGGCGGACCCGTCCGTGGAGAGAGTTGCTGTCGCCGAGGCGGTTCGGTCCAGGGAGTATGAGCCGGGCAGGAGCGTCACGCCGGCACTGTGGAGGTGCCGTTCGATGGCGGCGCCGCGTTCGTCCTCGCCGATGGCGGTCAACAGCCCGGTGTTGATGCCGAGCAGGCCAAGCCCATAGGCGACGTTGGCGGGTGAGCCGCTAGGGTATTCGGTTGTCCCCTCGGGCGAGGTGACAACGTCGGTGAGGGCTTCGCCGACGACGACGACGTCCAGGAATTGCCGGGACGGGCCGGCGGACGCGAGATAGTGCATGTCATGGCTTTCTTCAGGTGGTGTGCTGCCGGGCTCGCGGCGGAAAAGGGGGCGTTTATGCTGCGGACCGTGATCAGGCCCGGGGGTCAGCGGGGGCCGTTGCCGCTTCAATGGCAGGCTCTGGAATGTTATGCGTATTGAGTGACTCTCAGGCTATTTAGGGTTGCTGTGCCCCCGATGGCGTAGAGCGAGACTTCGGTGCTGGTGGCGGCCGGGAAGATCAACTCGGTCAAAGTGACCTCGGAACAATTCCAGCGGATCCGGCACCGATTCCGCGGCGCCGCTTGTCGCCGTTTATAACAGCGCCTACAAGAGGCCTCCGCACGCCCCGGATAGGCACGACTGGGGCCGCGACGACTCGACGCCGTTTCGGTCAGCGACGTTCCCGACGGCCGGCGGCTCACGATCGGCTGGATGGACAACTGGCAATTCGCCAACGAGATACTTGCGGATGGGATTGCTCGATGGTCAAGCTTTTGAGTGGCGACCGTTAGCGGTCTGGGGTGGCTGATGGTCTCAGCCACCCCAGAACGCTTTAGCGTTGGCCCTATAGGCCGAGTTCCCACGCTTCAACGGTGGCCACACCGTTGACCTCGAGTTCCCACCGTTCGTCCGGGCCAGGGTAGACGCGGAGTGTTGTGGCAACGGAGTCTTCCTTGAAGATTTCCACGATGGATGCATCCAAGAACAACCGCAGACCATTGTTGGTTACTGAGGAGTGGATGGTCCGTCGCCCGTTGGGGGAAACCAGGTCAAGCCGCACCGTCACTTCTCCGTGCGGCTGCACGGCTGCTTCGGCAACGGGTGGCAGGGACGTCCGTACAGCGGTGGGTAATTCCTGCCTGCGGTGGTCGAGCAGTTCCCTGGCCGGTGTCACACTAAGGTTGTTGTTCTTGATTCCCAGTTCCCTTGGGAAGGTCAGGAGTCCTGCCCAGCCTGCACTGTCGGATGCTTCCTGGCTTCTCGCTTCCCAGCTCCAGCCCCAGAGCAGCGCGCGGTCCTGGAGGGCCAGTACCTGTGGAGCGTAGAACTCTGTACCTCCATCGGTCGTTCCGGCTGTTTCTGGCACAAAAACGGGCCGGCCATGATCGTCGTCCATACGGCCGATCATGTGGGACACGCCTGACAGTTTGTGGATGCCGTTGACGAGTTTCCAGAGGGACACGATAAGCAGCCAGCGGCCGTCTACTTCGACTATCTGGGGGCATTCCCAGATATTGGCTTGGGCGACATCTGCCGCCACCGGGTGCTCGCTGGTGAGCCATATGCCTTGGTAGTCCCATTCCGCGAGGTTATCGACCTTGTAGAGCAGCAGCGCGCCGCACCCGTCTGCAAGGCCTGCACCTTGGATTGCGTAGCGCTGGCCGTCGTATTTGAAGATGAACGGGTCCCGCACGGCAGTTACCTTGCTGTCGTCCGGCATTGACGCGGCGGTTTCACCTTCTTGTTTCCAGGTCCTCAGATCAGCGGATCCACGGGCCAGGGTTACCTGCGACCGGCCGCTGCTGCGGTCCAGGACTCCGCTGTAAACGGCGGTGGGTACGCCGTCGTCGTCGGTCAGCACTCCGCTCCAGCAACCGAAGGCGTCCGGGCCGTCCGCCTGGGGTCGCAGTGCCACAGGTTCTTCATCCCAGTGAAGTAGGTCAGCAGAGCTCATGTGCCCCCAGGTGATGGCGTTATGCCGCGCTGAGTCAGGGTTGTACTGGAAGAAGATGTGGTAGCGGCCATCGCGATAGGCCAGACCGTTAGGGTCGTTCAGCCATCCCCGGACCGGACGTGGGTGCAGGAGTGGGAACGAGGGGTCGGTGTTGGTGAGGGTGCCGCCGGGGGCGATCTGCATTCCGTGGTTCAACGGGCGATCCTTTCGATCGGGTGGGGAGGGTCACTTGCTTGCGCCGGCTGTGAGGCCTTCGCGAAGGCTGCGCTGGCCGAAAATGAAGACCACCAGCGCCGGGATCATCGACAGGATTACCCCTGCAAGCACGACTGCGATGCTGCCAGTGCCAAGGTTTCCCTGAAGCGTCACGAGACCGAGGGGCAGGGTGAAGTTCTGTTCGGAGATTGTCAGAATCAACGGGCGGAAGAACTCGTTCCAATGGAAGTTGAAGGCCAGGATGCCGACGATGGCCATGCCGGGCGTTGCCAGTGGCGCGTAGATATACCGGAAGACCTGCCAGGGGCTTGCTCCGTCAATGGATGCCGCTTCTGCAAAGTCGTTCGGCAGGCTAAGGAAATACTGACGCATCAGAAACGTTCCGAAAGCCGTTGGAATGGCCGGAAGAATCAGGGCCAGCAGGGTGTCTGACAGTCCCATCCCGCGGATCAGCATGAAGACGGGAACGATCGTCACCTGTGCGGGCACCATCATGGTTGCAAGAACAATGGAGAACAGGGCTCCCTTGCCGCGGAAGCTAAGCCGGGCAAAGGCGTACCCGGCCAGTGCTGCTGTGATCATCTGCCCAACGGCGATCAGGCCTGTGACAAGCGCGCTGTTGAAGACGAGCCGAACGATGTCGAGTTGCCTGAAAACGTCCTGGTAGGAGGTGAAATCCGGATCCAGCGGCAGGAAGTGTGGTGGCAGGTTGAAGGATTCTGAAGGGGTTCGTAGTGAGGTCGAGAGTGTCCACAGTACGGGGCCCAGCGTCAGAATCGTCGCGACGGCGAGGAAAGCGAACCGGCCTAGCGTTGCGGGGCGCAACCTGAAGTTCCGGCGCCGTCGTGCGGTGGGGGCGTGGGGGTCCGTCACGGTCCGGACCGGGCTTTTGCTCATTAGCTTGGTCATGGCATTTCTCACTGGTAGAAGACGAATCGGCGGCTGAGGCGGAACTGCACGGCAGTGACGGCCATAATCAGGATCATCAGCACGAGTCCAATGGCCGATGCCCGACCGAACTCAAGCTGCTGGAAAGCTGACTCGAAGATCACCATGACAGCAGTACGGGTGGAATCTCCCGGACCGCCGCGGGTCAAAACGTAGGGCTGATCAAAGACCTGCAGGGCGCTGATGACGGCCATGACCGATGCCACGAGCAGGGTGGGGCTCAGCAGTGGCAGGGTCACGTTGCGGAACTGGCGCCATCCGGTGGCTCCATCCAAGGATGCCGCCTCGTAGATTTCCCTGGGTATCGAGGCCAGCCCGCCTATGAAAAGAAGGAATGAAAAACCGAAGTGTTGCCACACATAGACCAGAATTACGACGGCCGCCGCGCCGCCGGACGTCGTCAGCCACGGCACTGCCGGGATTCCCACCAGGGACAGGAACCAGTTGACGACACCGAACTGCTCGTTGAACAGATACCGCATGAAGATCGAAACTGATGCCGCGGAGAGGATGAGCGGAAAGAAGAAAGTGGAACGGAAAAACACGCGGAGCCATTTGGGCATCCTGCTTTGGACGAGTATGGCAAGGATCAGCGCGATTCCCAGTTGAAGGGTGGCGGCCACGAGTACGAAGGCGATGGTGTTGATGAAGGAAATTCTGACCGTGGGGTCATTGGCGATGTCGGCGAAATTGGCGAACCCGACGAACTGCGGTGCAGAGATGATGTCCCAGCGGAAAAAGGCGAGCAGGATGGACCCGACAATGGGAAGGAGCGTGAAGACGCCCATTCCGATGACGGTGGGAGCCAGAAACAAGGGCACCATCAGCCGTTCCATGACGGAGCGTTTCCCTGGCCGGGAGTCGGCCCGTGGAGGGGTGGCGGGCCGGCTGGACCTGCTGCGGCTCTCCGAGAGTTGCTGGGTTGGTAGCGTGGGAATGCTCATGATTTCCTCCTGAGAGCGAGTTCAAGATCCCGTTGTAGTGAACCCATCGCCAGGCGCACGTCACGGGACGAGCCGCCGACTGCTGCGGAGACGTTTTTTATCAGTGCCGCCTCGACAGCGGCTTGCTGCGGGGGAGCGGGAATCGGACCCGAAGTGGGGAATTTGTCGAGAGTGTCGTAGAAGACGGACCAGTGGGCCGGCCCTGTCGAGGCATAGAGGCCTTCGTTGACCATGGACCGGCGGGTCGGCGTCGTTGTCGGCGCTTCGTACACCAGTTCCATGGCCGGTCTGGAAGCGCAGAACTTCACCCACTCCCAGGCGGCATCCTTGTCCTTGGCGGTTCGCATGATGGCATAGCCGGCGGCGCCGAACTGGTGTCGCTGGGTCCGCCAGCGGGGGAAAAACTGAACATCAAACTGGTCGGCTTTCATGCCTGCGACGTGCAGGCCCTGAACCCAGTAGCCGCCTGCGGGAGTGGTCCCGATACGGTTGCTGGCAAACAGTCCCACGAGTGCTTGACCGCCTCCTTCTTCCGGACGCACACCCAAGCCCTCGGATACAAGTTCCCGCATGTAATCAAAAGTTTCTGTCACCCGGCCGTCTTCGGCGTTCGGCTCTTCCCACAAGTACCCGCCGCTGCGCTGATGCCGGGTCGGGTCGGATGCGTAGAACCGGTTCCAGAACCATTCGCCGCCGCCGGATTTTGTCTCTTTCAGGAAGCTGGTGTCATTGGCGTAAAGCCAAGGAACGACGCCGCCGAACAAGCGGTTCGTCCAGTAGTACGGGCTGAAATCGTTCGGCCTAGCCTTGCGCATGGCGCGGAGCATCGAAGTGAAGTCATCCTTTGTCCAATTGTCTGCCGGACGCTCAAGACCCGCCTGCTGCAGTGCGGTGGTGTTCAGGTACATGTTTGCGGCATTCCACTCCACAGGGAGCTGGTAAAGGCTGCCACGGTACATGAAAGCCTCGATCAGACTCGGATGGACGTCATTGAAGTACTCCTGAAGTTCGGTTCCGTCCCTCTTGATGAGGTCGTCGAGCGGCTCCGCAAGCTTGTCGGCGAAAAGCTGCGCCCCTTCCGTGGCGACGTAAACCACGTCAGGGGGGTTTCCAGCCGCAACCATTGTGAGAATTTTCGAGAAAAAATCTTTCCAGTCGGTTCCTTGTATGGCTTCGAGTCGAACCGGAATATCCGGATGCAGCCGCCGAAATTCGTTCACGAGGCCTTGGCGCGACGCTGCCTTCGCGGACGTTCCCATGATGGCTATGGACAGTGCCTTGCTGCCCCTACCCGGAATATCCGATCCAATAAGTCGCGGCCATGCGCCTGCCGTGCCGGCTACCGTTGCGACGCCGAGCAGGCCAAGGAGCCCGCGCCGCGAAACATCACCGGCACGTTCGAGAAAGTGTTCCTTACCGGCATGCGGCCCGTCGCCCGGTGGGGGCGCGGCCATCTGTGTTGCAGCAGTCTTACCCGCTACTTCCTGATAATCGTGTGACGACATCTTTGTCCCGTCCTTCCTAACACGAATTAGGTAAGAGTATTCCTTGGGACCTAACACGTGTCAAGTGTTTTTTTACAGCCTCAAGGCGAGGACTAGGAATTTAGAGCGCCAACGCAGGGAGCCTCCGCGACCGAAGATATTCGGCCGGAGCTGCTCCGGTCCGGTTCAGGTCCCGACTACGCAGGTGCTGGGCCGGATGACTTCCGTATGACGAGAGGGCACTTCATCAGCACCTTTTCCGGTCTTGTACTTGTACTGCGGCGCTCAATGATGTCAATTAACCGCTTGGCGGTTTCTGCCCCGATCTCCGCATGGGGCAGGGCCACCGTTGTAAGCGCCGGAACCAGGTTTGCAGCCACGAATTCCTGGTCGTCGTACCCGACGACTGAGAGCTGTTCCGGTACACGGATGCCGGCAGACGCGGCAAAGAGCAGCACTCCAGTCGCCGAGCGGTCATTGGAACAAAGAATCGCCGTCGGGCGCTCTGTCCCCGTGAGAACTGCCTCGGCTGCACGATAACCGCCGTCAATATTCCACCCGCAAGGCACAACCTTCTGCGCGCGCCATTTCAGGCCGGCGCGATCCATCGCACTGCGGTAACCCTGCTCGCGAAGAGGCGTGGCGTCGCCCTTGCCTCCCTGGAGCAGTACTATTCTTCGATGGCCCAAGCCCAGCAGTAGCTCGGTGGCAGATCGTGAGCCGTCGAATTCATCGGGAACCACTGCCATGAGCCTCTGCTGGGAGTCGAAACAATTGGCCAGCGCGGCGGGCTGGGCCAGTAGCTGATCGGGAACATCAAGTTCATGAAGGGAACCAGCCGCGTAAATGAGCCCATCGACACGACGTTGCTGGAGCGTTTCGATCGCTTCCGGATCCCGCTCCGGAAGCTGGTCGGTGTCGATCACCAGGACCACATAGCCGCGCTCAAGAGCGGCGCCCGAAGCCCCGCTAATAACCCGGCCAGCAAACGGGCTGCTGACAATCTGGTCTGTAACGATGCCCAAGGTCGAAGTGCGCTGATTCCTAAGGCTTACCGCGATGGAATTTGGCTTGTAGCCAAGCTTCTTGGCGGCAGCCAAGATCTTTTCCTGGCTGCCTATGGCGACATTGCCGTCCGCGTGCCCGTTCAAAACCAGCGAGACGGCCGTGCGGGAGACCCCCGCTAATCTGGCAACGTCAAGAGAGGTCACGTCACGCACAGCCATATGTTTGCTCCTTGCCTGTCAAACCTTAGCCAATTCTACCTAAACCGTGTTAGACGCATGGCAGGCGCGAGGATCGGGGACATATATGCTTCGCCCGATAACTTCCGGCAGGAGGAGACCCGCCAGCCCCTCCTGCCGCCAGAGCTGAATCAGCCCAGCTTGCCCAGCCTCTTCGTCTGCTTGGGCGAAACTGCGGCCCATCGTCGCCCGGCTCGTGGACTGCCTTCTCTGGAAAACCGGCGAGCCTGCGCCAAGAAGACTCAATCCCCGGGAGCTGCAGAGTGGCGACTCGTTCCGGCGATGCTCAAGCTGAACATGTCGCAGATACGGGCGGAGGTCGCCGCCGCTGGCATGGAGTTCGTGCAGGATCCGGTCCTCGCGCTTGTTGGGCGGTCATCCCATCGAGGTGGTGATCCAATGGACGCCGACAGGGGCGCTGTCGAGGGCGGTGTGCCTGCTTGCGAAGAAGTGCGTGTTCCTCGTTGACGAGCCGTTCGGCCAGCGGTCGGCGCACCTTGGAGCCCGCGGCTGAACAGTCGACATATCAAACACCTCCGAAGGTATCGGGAGGGCCCACGGATCAACCTCGGGCCCCTCCCCAAGGGGATCTGATACATTCCGTCATGACATCTGCGGAGGTGTTTGAGAAGGACTAAGTCAAGTCATATCAGCGGAGCTGTCCAGGCCGCGTTGGGTGCGCGGCGCCCGGCGGCGGCTCATAGGTCCGCATGTCCAGGCGGTCGGCACATCCTGTGAAATCAAACTCGACCCGCCACAAAAAGATGGTGCAGGGGCATCGAAGCTCGCGTTCCCAGAGGAGACACTGCCGTGTCAGCACTGTCATACATCCTTGACACACCTCAGTCTCACAAACGATCCATTACTGAGACGGCCGCCGCACTCCTGGGGCTCCAGACGTTCCCGTGGCGACACGGGCAGTCGCTGTCTCGAAATGCCGTTCAACAACACTTGGTTTCACAACGGCTAATCGTTCGGGATTAAGAGAACTATGGGGACGGCTATGGCTGTTAGCGGGTACGCGAGGGTTTCCACCACGGACCGGAACCTTGATCTGCAGTCCACTGCACTCCGGGCCGTCGGCGCAGCGCCGGCCGTTCCGGGCAACGGAGTCAGCGGATCCACGGTGAAACGCCCTCGACTCTCGGCCAGTGCGTCCTGGACGTCGTCGAGAACATCGGGGAACAGGGTGCAGGTTTCTGATCCCTCGTGGCGGACGCGGACCAGATTCCGGACGAAAATTCAGCTTTGACCGCGATGCAGTCTTTGACAGTAATGCCGTCAAGGCGGGGAAAGCAGTGGCAAGGACGGCCCTCAACTCGCGGCGGACGGCAGGGTGAACTCGTCCTCCAAGGCCTCCCGTACCGAATCGGGGACCTGACTGCGCATTATCTCGAACCGGCGATCAACTCTGGGCCGGCGGTTCAGCCTTCACACTCGTTGCAGTACGCGTGGCCGTCTTTTTCGCGGGCGAGCTGAGACCGGTGCCGGACCAGGAAGCAGGAATAGCAGACGAACTCGTCCGCTGCCTGGGGGATGACCTGGACGATGAGTTCGTCGTTGACGATTTCGCCGCCCGGGATAATTGCATCATCCATGGAATCTGATTCGTCCAGGTCACGCACGATCCGGGCATCCGGTGCGTTCTCGGACTGCAGCGCCTCGAGCGAGCGGTCCTGTGATTCCTTGACGTCGGAACGGACTTCGTCATAATCGGTTGCCACTTGTGGTGCTTCTCTTTTCATTTGTGGTGGTTACAGCAAGGTGAACGTACAGCATCGGCGTATGATTCCCCCACTCTTGGCGGCATCAACCCGGTGACTGTTAGTTCGGATTGGCGGTCTTTTCACAGCTCAGTTTGGCGGTTTTCGCACCGTTGGCTTGGTGGATTTAATCTCTCCTTGGCGGCGTTCCGTGATCGCTTGGTCTCGCCTTCAGGGAGAGTGATGCGATGCGGCTAGTCCTTGAGTGCTCGCGACCGTCTATAAAATGTGGCTCGTGACATTCCGAGATCGCGGGCAACCTGTGCTGCGGGTTCACCGCCTTCTACCAGGCGGACAGCGCTTCGAACCTGACTCTCGGTGACCTGGCGGGGCCGGCCGCCAAGGTCCTTTCCGGCTTCTCTGCGTTTGCTGATGGAGTCGGTGACGCGTTCGCGTTTGATCTCGTGTTCCATTTGGGCGAGAGCGGCCATGATCGTGAACAGCATCGACCCCATGGGTGTTGCGGTATCGACGTCGCCACCGCCCAGGTTCAAGACGCGCAAACCAGCACCTCGACCGCGGAGTTCGTCGGCGAAGGAAAGCATGTTCTGGGTGGATCGTCCAAGCCGGTCCAGTGTCGTAATGACGAGGGTGTCTCCGTCAATCAGCGCGTCGACTGCTCGATCGAACTGGGGTCTTGAAGCCCGCGCCCCGGAGACACCGTGATCCACGTAAAGGTCATCGCGGCGGACGCCGGCGGCTAGAAGGTCCACCTGCTGCCGGTCGGTGGACTGCTGCCGCGTCGAAACGCGTGCGTAGCCGATCAGTTTTGTCATGGGCTCTCCGACGTGTCTCGTAACTAATGGTGGATACACCGATTCAACCAGAAGCTTTCGAGACATAGTTACGAGACTCACCGGCCGTGCAAAATTCATTCAATTCCACGAAATTTAGCGCACTGCCGGTCGTCGCTGTAATTCAGTCGGTAAGACGCCTCATATCCCAAGGGTTTCGAGACAGTCACGGGTGTAGCGTTTAGGGCGCCTTCACCGTTCATTTCAATCGTTCGGGGTAAACGTGCGTACCGAGGCTGGCTACGGCGCCGATGCAGAAAGCATGCCTGGCTGCTCGCCTAACGACCGGCTTACGGGCGCCGGTCCTAGGGTGTGGCCGGCGGCGTAAGTGCAGCGTCGATGGCGGACTCGACGGCATCGCGGCGTGCGTCGGTCGGTTGGACAAGAAGCGAGTGGATAGCTTGGATCAGTGCTGCAAGCCTGGGCGTTCGGATCGTTGAAAGGCGTTCCATGGAAGTGGCAAGCGATTTCGTGACGAGGACGTCTACGTGGTCTCCGTGGGCGCCCGCGCGAGACCCGTCGGGAGCTATGTGGCTCCCTCCGATCGAGATGTCGCCCAGGAGCGCTAGCAGAGGTACGCGGATCTCGTCGGGAACATCGCCGGCCGCGACAGCTGCGATGAACGGCACTGCATAGGCCGTTGCTTGATAGACCGTGCCCTGATGGCAGATGTTCGAGTAAAGCCCGTTACTGATTGCCAGGGAAGGATCAGCTCGAAGCGCGGCCAATGATCGCGACACGTCGCCTGCGATGGCGAGTGACACGTCCCCCGTTCCCAGCGCAACGACGCCTTGTCCGTAGCTGTGCTCCAGCCGGCTCCAGTCGACGTGGTCGAGTTCGTCCAAAGCATCGAAGCCTGTCCCGTTCGGTTGATACGGAGTATCCATACAAGTGAGAGTAACCAGCGAACGCGGAAGGATCCTCATCGGAACGGTCGTTTGGGAGTTACGGCCCGCGTGGCAGCAGGCTGTTAGGGTCTTCAAATGATTGAAGTCATCGACTACGACCAGGCCTGGCCGGAACGGTTTGAATCACCGCGTGCGGAGTACGCCCATGTGTCCGGGAAGAACACAATCGTCCAAGGACTAACCTCAAGCAAGACAAAGGACCGACCGCCGGCCCTGAGCGTTACCGCTTTGAAAACGTGCGGTCGGGGACAGATCGGATTTGTGACAGTTGATCAGCTATCACGAATGGGCAGACGACTAGGCTGGCCCGTATGCGACCACCGGAGCTTTTAGTTCTGCCCCTAACAGCGAGGGCCAGTCATGGCTGATCTGATCCTCTTGAACGGGCCGCCCGGTATCGGGAAATCTACTCTGGCCAGGATGTTCGCCGATCGCCACCCGGGCACATTGAACTTGGACATCGATCAGGTGCGCTGCCTCATCGGCGGGTGGCAGGATGACTTCCAGGCCACCGGGGAGATAGTCCGCCCCGTCGCCCTAAGCATGGCTGCCACCCACCTGGCCGCAGGTCGTGATGTCATCATGCCGCAGTTCCTCGACTCGGATGAGGAGATCGCAGGCTTTCGGGCCGTCGCCGAGGACACCGGCAATCGCTTCCAAGAGATCGTCATCATGGACACGAAACAGCGCGCCGTGGCGCGGTTCGCAGACCGTGGGGCAGGGCAGGATGTTCCCTGGCACGGGCAGATCAAGGCAATTGTGGAACACGGCGGCGGCGTGCAACTGCTGGAGTCCATGTACGACGGGCTGGTCGGTGGACTTCGTACGCGGCCAGCAGCGACCCTCATCCACAGCACTAACGGAGCTCCTGAGGAGACCTACACGAACTTGATGAGAGCACTTGCTCCGGAACAAGCGGTGCAGGAGCCGTAGCAGCACACCGTCCGCTCCCGTCGTGGACACTTTCCACACCGCATTGGCCTCGCCATCACAGCGTTGAACGAATGGGACGCGGTTGTGAATTGCCGTGGGGACGCAAGGATGTCGTGGCTACCCCGCAGTCGCGGTCTGAGACGATCGGGACATGAGCATTAGCGCGAGAGGCGAACCGGATCAGATGGTCATCTCCTTGGGAACCCGGCGAGCATCGGTCATCGACGATGAGCCAACCGCCTCGTTCGCCCTGGGCACGGTCATCCTTGAGTCGGTTCAAACGAAGTCCGCCCGGGACACCTTTCGGCCAGTCCGCGCCGTTGTGGAGATCCTCCGACACAGCGGTGGGTTGATGCCGCGAGCACTCCTGGGAGGGGCCTTCACGCCCAGCGAAGACGAGGCTGATCTTCTCATCGAAGTTCAGACCTCGGGAGAAGGCAGCACCGGAAAGCCTTCGTGCAAGAGCCACTTGTGGACCCCGCTGATTCCAGGACTGCCAGACGAGTTTGCGCGGTCGGTCGTCGACGGATTCATTCGGCGCCCGCTGCCGGTCGGCCGCATCGTTGTAGACCGCGCGGGCTTCGATCCTGTCGAATCATCGCCCTTGGCCTTCGAACTGGCTGCCGAGCTCCTGGCAATCGTGCTCCATGCCATGCTGATGGGAGGAGAGGTAGAACAGTCAGCACGAGCCGCGATTGAGGCCTGGCCGTGAGCGTGGGCTCAACCAGCTAACCGGTCGGCGGGCTTCCGCAGCACGATGATCCATCCCCACCGGACGTTGCACAGGACGATAAATGGCAGACTGTGGTCGTGATTCCTACTCTGAACTTACCCGTTACAATCAGCGCTGGGGCTCAGGAGCTCACGCTGCGCAGGGCTTCCGCCAACGACCTCAGGGCACTGATGCTTCTTCTCGGGGACGATCCAATCAGCGCAACGAGGGGTGACAAGGCCGACCATTCTGATGTCGCCGCGTACCGGTCTGCATTGACGGCCATCGTCACAGACCCATCCAATGACCTCCTCGTGGTCGTGAACGAGACCGACGAGCCCTTGGCGACAATGCAGCTCACCCGGATACCTGGCATGGCCCGACGCGGGTCGACTCGGCTTCTGATCGAAGCCGTTCGGGTCCGTAGCGACAACAGGTCAAGCGGCATCGGCTCAGCCATGATGCGCTGGGTCATTGGATGTGCAGCCCCCGCCATGGAGGCGTCGCTTGTGCAGCTCACCTCTGACGAGGAACGTCAGGACGCACGCCGCTTTTATGAGGGATTGGGATTCGTTGGATCGCACCGTGGTTTCAAGTACAAGGTGAGATGAAGCTGACCATCATCGGATGCGATGTCGCGGTAGCCGATCCCTCTACGGCCTGCAGTGAGACGCTGAGCTGCGGTTTGATCTAATGGGATCGTGATTCGTTTAGCGAAGGATGGCGACATCGAGTCGATGGTTACCATTGAACGTGCCGCAGATGCCATATTTCATGACATAGGCATGTCAGCTGTTGCGGATGGTGATCACATGCCGGCTGACGATCTCCGTAACTACCAACGTGCTGGGAGAGCATGGGTCGATACGGATGATCTCGGCCATGTCTTGGCGTATCTTCTCCTTGACGTCTTCGATGGGGTCCCGCACATCGAACAGGTCTCGGTACACCCGAGTTGCGCAGGCCAAGGCAAGGGGCGAATGCTCATAGAGGCGGCTGCCAACTGGGCCAAGCAGGAGGGTTTTTCCTCCCTGACGCTGACAACTTTCACCGAGGTGCCGTGGAACGCTCCCTACTACGCACGCTTTGGTTTTGAAGTGATTCCGGTAAGCCAACTGTCATCAGGGCTTAAGCAGATCCGAGAGCATGAAGCTGCCATGGGACTGGACGCGTGGCCGCGAAGCGCTATGCGACGTACGCTGATCGGTTGATGTTCATAGCCGGCCTGGCTAGGACGTACGGCGGAGGATCCCTCAGCGTGAACTACTGGTTAGAGCGCATCGGTGTCCTGCGTACTGCGCGACCTCGCCGAGGAGTTCCGCGCTGTGGGGCGCGAAGGCGCACTATGATGTCGTCGACGGCGAACATAGCGCGATGTCACGAAATGGCACGTAGTCCCGTCTCCTAGGGGAAACCTTATCGGGCGGAAATTTGGCTATGAGGGCGAGTTGTCATTTTCCGTCGTCACATCAGTGCCGCCGACATGCTTTCGACGTCGAATTTCCTTCACAGTAAGAGCAGATTCCACAAGCCAAGCTATCCCAAGGAGAACGGACGCCACGGCCGTCCATCCTGACCAGCCGAACAAGCCTAGGGCAATCCAGATTATTCCGAACGCAATCCAGACGTTTTTCAGCCACATAAGATCGGCCGTCGAGCGCTTGGGGAACCGCGCAGAAGACCTGATCTTGGCACGCATCCTCTCCAGCACGATATTCCTTCGGTCCGCGGCAATCTTCGTCCTGGTCGTGAGCCTACGGGCTGAATCCTTTCTTGTCTCGGGGCACCATGAGCCGAGCCTTAACCGGGCCGAAGCTCACGAGCTTGTGCTCGTGCCGAGGTGCCCGCCGTTTGCACCTCGAATTATCGCTGCCAATCACAAGGCCAAGAGTGTTGCAGTGGGGGACTGGCTTACGGGCAAGGTGCGAGGGCTCTTTGGACCGAATAGCGTCCTCGGTTACTTGCCCACTGGTTCTGTGTCGTCGCCAACACGGGGTCACGTCCCGCTGAGTTGTGGAGTTTCTCGACACCGTGCGGGTCAGCTGGTTTTGATTATGCCGCAGCGAGTTCGGGAATTGGAACCACCTCCTCGACCTGCTTGGCTGCCGGTGTGCCGGATTCGTTCAGTTCTTGCATGGATGCTTCGGAGAGGTAACGGCGGTCTCCGGCCTCCCACTCGTCGTGCTGCTCGACGAGTACCGCACCGGCCAGCCGGAGAAGGGCTGCCGGGTTGGGGAAGACCCCGACAACGTCGGTGCGTCGTTTGATTTCTTTATTCACTCGCTCCATCGGGTTGGTGGACCAGACCTGACGCCAATGTTTCGTCGGGAACTCGGCGAACGCGAGAACGTCTTCACGGGCATCGTCGAGCATCGCGGCGACCTTCGGGTGGGACTTCCCCAGCATGCGGGTGACCTCGTCGAACTGAGTATTCACATGCCCGGCATCGGGCTGGGCAAACACGGTGCGGATGATCGACGCCACCATCTCCTGGGCGCCCTTGGGCACGGTCGAGAGCACGTTGCGCATGAAGTGCACGCGGCAGCGCTGCCAGGATGCGCCCTGGAAGACAGTGTTGATAGCCTTCTTCAGCCCGGTGTGGGCGTCTGAGATGACGAGCTTGACCCCGCCCAGACCCCGGGTCTTGAGCGAGCGGAGGAAGTCCGTCCAGAACGCCTCGTTTTCACTGTCGCCGACGTCGAACCCGAGCACCTCCCGGCGTCCGTCCGCAGCGACACCGAACGCGACGACGATCGCCTGGGACACCACCCGGTGATTCACGCGCGCCTTGCAATACGTCGCGTCAAGAAACACGTACGGGTAGCCCAACGCGGATAAATCCCGGTCACGGAACGCGCCGACCTCCGCGTCGAGGTCGGCGCAGATCCGCGACACCTCGGACTTGGAAATCCCGGAATCAGCACCAAGAGCCTTGACCAGATCGTCGACTTTCCGGGAGGACACCGTGCAGGTACGCCTCCATCACGACAGCGAACAAGGCCTGATCCACGCGGCGGCGCCGTTCGAGCAAGGAGGGGAAGAATGAGCCTGCCGCAGCTTCGGGATCTTCAAGTCCAGGTCCCCGGCCGTCGTGGCCAAGGTCCGGGGGCGCGTCCCGTTGCGGTGCGTCGCGCGCTCATCGGTGCGTTCTAACGGGCCAGCGCCGATAAACGCGGTCGCTTCCGCGTCGATGAGCTCCTGGTAGAGCTTCTCCGTAGCGGTGCGGACCCGTTCAGTGACATCGGTGAGTTTCAGTTGGCCAAGCAGGTCCAACAAGGCAGACTGGTCAAGAGCCATCGTGTGTTTGTGTCCTCTCGTGAGATTCCTAGACAGTTCTCACTGACCATCGCACGATGGCTCTTCACGTCAACGAAGCGACGCTCAGAACCCGAGATTTACACACTCCACGGGACGTGACCCAACACGGTTCGGACTGAAGCGCGGTAACCTACAGCCCATGAGCAGGCGCAACGTCATCCAGAGGACCTTCGACGAGTTCGGCAGGTCTCTGGGCGGATCGAAGAAGTCCGGCTCGTGGTATGTCACCGGACCTGACGCCATCGCCGTTCTGAACCTCCAGAAGTCCCAGTACGGTCCGCATTACTACCTCAACGTCGGCCTTTGGTTCTTGGGTCTCGGCGCCGCAACAAACCCCAAGCCGACCCACTGTCACGTTCAGAGTCGTCTGGAGGCATTGGTCCCAGCAGAACACCGCCGGAATCTGGAGTCCTTGCTCGACCTTGATCAAGTAGTCGATGACGAAGAGCGACGGACCGAACTGCTGGGCCTTCTCGCGGTCCAGCTTGAACCATTGGTTCAGGCAGGGACGTCCTTTGATGGTCTCGCGACCGAGGCCGGTCAACGCTTGCTGATGAAGTCACTGATCGACGGTGACGGGCAACGATTCCTCGCGACACGTGCCGCCGGTTCCTGAGCCGCCGGGTTTCCCACCCGGGGCTCATGGCGCTGCCGGGCATGCCGACGATTCTTACGCGACCGCAGATTCCTCCAGCTGGCAGCCAAGCCTCGCCATCCCTAATTCCATGCCATTACCGACCACTGCAGTCGGAAGAAACGACTCGCGTGCCCCACACCGCAACCGGCTTCGACAAAATCACTCACTGCTCCCCTCATCGAGATTGATTAGCATACGGGCAACCTCTTTTGGACCCTCGAGGACAACTAGTTGCGCGCCAGGGTAAAGCGCCTCAGATCCTGGGGCATCTTCGACAAGTGCCCTGACCGATGCTTTCATCCATCCGTTTTCGTCCGGGCGGCTGAGCAATTCCAGCACAATGCTGAACTGCGGACCGGTTGCTGGCCAGCCCGGAAGCACTTCGGCCTCGCCGCCTAAGTAGGGGACCGCTGTAGTCATGTAGATCGGGCCAGGCGGAGGGCCCGACCGGAGCCCCCCTCGGCAGCGGAGAGAAATCGTACGAGACCGGCCCAATTGGTCATTGCAGTTTCCATCCGAATCGGTTGAGTTGGTCGAGTTGGTGCTCCTCAACGTAGCGTGCTGGTCCGATACGTCGAGGTTGGCGAGCCGCATGAGTTGATCGGCGAGACCCGGAGACCCGGACCTTGACCACCGATCCTTCACCATTATTCAGAATGCCCGGCGAGTCACGAAGTGGGGCCAGCGATAACCGTCCTAACGGGGCCGCCCAACGCTGTCCCAATCAAGGGTCTGGTGCGTCTCCTTACTTAGCGTCCTCCGTCGTGGATGATTGTCGTATGAGTGACGAATTGGGTCCCGCTTTCCGGACGCCCCACGATGCGCTAGAAGCAGTCCTTCGCGTACACAACATGGTGATGAGTGGAGGCTTCTCTCACGCACTGGACCCGCAAGTCCTCGGCTCATCCGATTTGGATTCGGCGGTTCGAGGATTCCAGTACCTTGGTGCAGACAGGCTTGCCCTTTTGATTGCCAGGGCCGCGAGGACGGACCCCGATGATGACAACGCCATCGACGAACTGGATGCGGAGTACGACCGCCTCGTTCCGAATGACCAGTATCTGGAGGATTTGTACCGTTTACACCGCGATGATGCTCCCGCAAGTGAAACTTCCGTCTAAGGCGGATAAGGGTTCGACGGAAGCTTCACTAGCAGGAGTGATCGGCTACCAATCCAATTTCCAGGTTCCGGCTCTGAATTGCTTGAGCGTGTACTTGGCGCTGAAGGCTTGAGGTCCCGCGGTCCCTTCGATCTCTTCCAATACAGGCACGGCCAGATCGGCAGCCCACGTCAGGCACTCGGTCGCCGCAAACAACCTAACGCCTATCTGCTCGTCGCGCATGAGACCTTCCAAGCCTGCGCGTCCGTCGGATGTCTCCCGGAGACGCTTCGCAAGCCTATGCAGACGGTCGGACAGCGCGTTGGCCTTCGAGACGTTGTCCAGGCCAAGAAGATCCCAAGCCAAGACTCCTTCCCGGTAATCTCCAAGCGTTTCGGAAGTGCCGCCTGTGGTCATTTACCCAACCGATTTCCAGGATCAGCCAACAACCGGAGTGCCATGAAGTCGCAAGCTTCGTCTTCGGTTTCAAAGCGTGTATGGCCGGTACGCCCACCGCGCTCCGAATAGAAAACGGACCATCCACCCAACTCGGGCGAGAGGCAAAGGCATTCGTCGGGAACCTCTCCGGTCAAACTATATGCGTCGGGATTTACGCCTTCTGAAATTAGGAGGTTTTCAAGCCTTCTGCGATTCATTTTATGTTCACCGGTTTCAGTACACCATTGCCAAGGCCAGTTCCCCGACCACCCAAGGCGGTCGCGCCGAGCCCGAATGCGGCACAACGTGGAAATGTGGGCCCTGAACCACGGCGAAATCCAATCATGAGCAGAGCGGGTAATGTCCGTCGTCGTGTGTCGCATGCACGTTGAGGATCCCTGACCGTGCATCAGTCACGTGAAGACCAAGCTAGTCTCACGGCAAGGACTGGGCGGCAGAGGGAAAGCTCTCCTCTGGACCGCTGCCCTGTTTACGGCTCTGGCCGTACAAGGGCCATCACGTGGGAAAAGTTTTGCAGGAGTGTCGGGTCTGCGGTGACCATTCGCCGAATGGCGATCTGAACCACGTCAACCGCGGTTTTGGCGGTAACCCGGACCAGGGGGTATCCCTCCTGGATCACCTCCCAATGGGCTCCGGGAATTGTGTGGGTGAGCACGTCACCGTAGAACATGCCGATGGGTCGGACAAGCGCCGAGAGGGAGGTTTTGTCGTCGATGGAATCGATGAGGTTATCGATGGCGGCCAGGCCGTCCTGAGACCGTGGTAACTGCGTCCCGTTGGAGTGAAAATGCGCGAGCAGTTCGTCGTATCCACCGACATTTGTTGGCGGGGGGCTGGACTGCTGCCTGTCGACCGGCCGGTATTCCGCGAAGCGTCGCGGCATTCCCGAGGGGAGCCCTTGCAGCGGTGCGGCGGGATCCTGCGGATCTGTCATGCCGACAGCCTACGCCTGGTGGTTCGGCATCCCGGCCGCCCGGAAGCACGATGCCGGGAATCCAAGACGAGCCCCAATGGGACGCTCTCTCCCTTCGCTGGAACCTACAAGATCGATGATCCTTGACCCAGCCGTGCTGCTCCGAGCGCGCCATCCTATGAATACGGTTAGACGGTCTATATGCTCCGATCAGCGTCGACCTTCTAGGGAGCACGATGAAGCGCATTCGGTTGTGGCAATGCATAATTCCCTACTTGCTTCTCAGCATGCTGCTGACGTCTTGCGGCGACAAGATGACGGGCGGACCCGGGACTGCGGAATCCGCGCCGACCTCGACCAGCTCCGCTTCCCCCGACAACTCCCCATGGGCCACCAGCTCAATCCTTGGTTCGACCAGCACGTCTCAGCCTCAGGAAACCTGCGCGGCGTTCCTGCCCTCGACACCGTGCAGCAGGTACACCAGCGTTTCCGGCACGACTGGTGGTGAAGAACTGCTTTGGGTGGCAGAGGGGACCATCAAAGTGCGGCTGACCTCCGTTGAAGGCACCCTGCAGATGGCCATGAAGACGGACTGCTCCCCTATTAGCGCGTCAGCGACAATCGCCGGAAACGCCATGACGCTCGGGAAGATCGCCACTGGCGCCAGCGGCTGCATAGGTACTGCCGGTGACCATCAAGCCTGGATTCAAGAATTCCTGAAACGACCCATTGCAATGACGTATACCCAGGACATTTTGACCTGGCAGAGCGGCATAGACACACTCAGCTTCAAAAGCGACTGACCGATCAGTTCCCGAAGTCGTCAGCACCACCTCTCGAACTTGGCCAAGGGCCCGTTTGGGAACCTTGACTGGGACAATTTGTCACTCCCGGCGCTGGTCCAGGCGCCCCTTCCCTTGCCGCCATATCTGGGCCATCCGTACTGTCACCACCAGCGAAACCAGCCCGGATACCAATAGCAAGACGTTGACAACAGCACCATCGGCGTAGGTTGCTGCAATTACCAATGAGATAAGAGCGGCCGCGGCCATAGCGATCGTGAGGACCGGGATAAGCCACTTAGGCGTCCCGGGTGGTATGCGGGAACTGTGGTGTCTGCCGGACTCTTCGGGCTGCATCAGCCATTCTCTCCACCGGGAAAGCCCGTTCTCAAGGAAATAAGGGCGAAGTTGATTCCCATTCAGCGGGACGGTCCGATCTCGCCACATGTCACCTACACTGACGAAATGATCAACAGGTTCTTGAAATCGATTGACTCAATCTGGAAGCTGATTTTCGCTTGTGTTCTGGTGTTTGCAGTGTCGTTTGGATTGTCGCTAATCGCGATTTGGTCGTTACCAGCCGGGGAAGTGGTTGGAAATGTCCTCAGGGCCATCGCGGCTGTCATCTCTGCGCTTCTCATCCTGGCATTTATCAACAGGCCATCTCCCTCCAGTCCTAGGGAACCTCAGAAGTAGCATTTGTCGCGTAAGCCTGTCCCTCATAGGAAGCGAGACTTGGAGCACCCCTTCCTCGATCGAGAGCTAGCGGATGCCTCTTTCAGCGGCTCCCAGGATGCTCGACCTGGTCCCCTGCTTCCATGGCGGTTCCCGTGGAAGGTTGCCCGCGGCCTTGACGGCCGCATACCCGGGTGCGACATTTGGTAGCATCGCAGGCGCACCGGGGAAGGCGCTCGTCCCGAGGAGGCGCAATGCGTGCCAGGGAGGCCATCAGCTTCACCTTTCCGGAAATCCAGGAGTTCCAGGACCGTCTGGTGAGAAGGACCCTGCTCAGCCTGTCGTGCTGGCTGATGCTGATTCTGGCGACGATTGGCACGAAACTCGGGCTCGGGGATGGCCCGTACCTTCTCGCTGTCCTCGTTTTTGGTGGATGCCAACTGGCTTTGTCGCTCGCTTACTGGTCGCGGCAGAACAAACTGACCCCGCGCCTTAGTCAGAGGTTCGCCGTGGAATTCATGCTGCGCACAGGCAACCCGGCCGCCCCGGAAGGTCTGGACATCCTGAAGGTCAAGCAGACCGTGGCCGCGCGTGATGAGCATGGACAGCCACGGTTATGGACCATCAAGCGACGGGGTGAGGTGTTCACCGTCGTGCCGACGTAGTCCGTCCAGGACTGATCCGGGTCCGGGTCCGGGTACTCCACCACCAGTTGGCCGGCGCGGGAGGACCGCAGGCAGCCAACTAGTGCCGGTTGGCGGGTGTAGAAGGTCCAGACCGCCGGCTGGCGGAAGACGGGTCCGGCGCCATGTCGGCTTCAAACGGTCGTCCGGGTGAGGATCGAGCCTCGAAGAGAATGAGTGCAGACCGACCGTCGTCCGCTGTCACTCCGCGAATCTCCGTGGATCGGGCTACCGGCCGGAAGTTGAAAGTCTCGTGCATCCTGATGGATGCCGTGTTGTGTTCGTTAGTGAAATAGTAAGCAACCGAGGCCCGAGACCAGATCCATTCCAATCTCGCCCGGGTGAGGGCAAAACCGACTCCTCGCCGGCGAAACCCTGGAGCGACCACCACGCCCCCGAGATAATGGCCTGCAGGAGAGCGGCCTTCGGGATTCGGGTGGAGATGCGTCTTGGCCACGCCGACGACCTCGCCTTGCATGACAGCCACCAATACGACCCGGTCGCTCCTGGGGGCGATCATCTCGCCGGTCCAGCGTGTTCGGTCGCTGGCATCACAGACCGCATTCACATGCCCCAAGTCATCCAGGGTGGCTTCACGAATCTGCATGGACAAAGCGTACTGGGCGAGCAGAACCGCCCCTCGTTCCTGCCCGCAAGCCGGTCGATCACCGTGCCGCGGAAGCTCAGCGCCAAGTTTGTCGTTTTCAGCGGTCTAGGGTTCGAGTAGGACGAGCTCGACTAGGTCTGGTCCTTTACCCCAGTTCCTAAGTATTTTCCGGGCACTGTCGTACTGCTCTGCTCGCGGAGCTTCCTGCTCAATAAGGGGGGAGAGATCGATGATGAAATCCAGCATTGGATACAAGCCGTCCGGATCCGATCTAAAACCATCCAGGCCGGCAAGCCTCAATCCGAGTTGCTGCGCCCTGTCCAGGGCATCAAAAACTATCTCGATACCAATTAGAACTATTGATTCTCGGATGCTCACTTGATCTGGGAACTCGGATGCCAGTGCTGAGATGAAGTCGTCTTCTAACAATCGTTTTTCCAATCAAACCTGGTGCAACGGGTCCTGACCAAAGCAAGCGCAGCCGACTCCAGATGAACGGCTCTCGGCAGGGACGATGGATTCATTCAATGCTGGTGGCCGCCGATGGCGCTTGTGTAGATCGTCTCCGGAATTTCCGCTCGATCCTCCCCAAGCCACATAAGTACGCGGTCACCGTGCTCTACGGCCACTCCCGCCACGCCGTTCGCGACAAGTGCCCAACCGAGGACAAGGTGGCCGTCGACGCGCACGTTGTGCGCCGTGCCTTTGACGACGTTGATAGAGGTGGCCGTGCGCGCGAAACCCGAGAGCATCCGTGTCCTTGCGAACTCGGTCAATTCATCGGCCAGGACTGTAACGAGGAAGGAGGCGTGATAAGGACCGGGCCGATTGGGCTTGAAGGTCGCTAGGCACTCGGATACCGTGGCGCCGGCTCCAGGACCCGACGCGATGGCGAAGCGTGCGATGACCGTTTCGCCGCCCGCCGGTCGTGGCGTCGGGGCGATCAGGCCGCTCGGCTTGATTCCCAGGGTGCTGACGCCGGACGCGTAGGAGCCGAAGGCTTCAAGGTCGGCTAACGGATGCCCGCGACGGTCGGCGGCAGAAATTGGCTCCGCCAGTGGTGAAATCCTCGCTACGACGACACCTGAGCCACTGACCCGGGGTTCATACATCGCTCCGCACATGAAGCCGATTCTCCACCGGACGGCCGCAAAGGTCATCCCCTCCGCCGAGCGCCCTGTAGAGGATCCCATTACTTGGGCTGAAGGGTGACAAATAGCGCTGCGAAAAAACCGCCATTTATCGCTGCGAGTCACAATCCAGGTTCCCAGCTCTTGTTTGGGATTTTTCGTGGCGGAGGAGCGGGCCTGAGGTGTCGCGGTGGGGGACCGTCTTATGCAACGATTTGAACGGGCGGTGATGCGAGAAATGTTTCGCTGTGTTTCGGGACCTTCGCGGTGCCCGCGGAGGTCCTGGTTGGGTCCCCGCCAACGGACCAGCTCATTCAAGCATTGTGACTATCCGGAGAAAGCTGTATCTATGCATCGTCCCCGCGCTTAAACTCCGGTATGGATAAATGGAAGCTCCGCGTCGGATTTCTGCTTATGGCAATTGCAGTGGTTGCGGTTTGGTCAAACTTCATAATCGTAGACTCGGAACCTTGGACCTGGACCAGCGTAGGGATTGCGATTTTGGCTACAGGGATCAACCTCGTGATCCTATGGAAGGTTGTGCTCCGACAGCGCAGCGAATCCTGGAAGGACCACCAAACACCCCCGCAAGGCGGCAGTTGAATTTCTTCGCAGTCCTGTCAGCGTTCGGCTTGAGGGTCATCAGGCTGGCCCCTCTGGCCTGATGCTCTGTAATCACAAAACCGGGGGCCCGTCAGAACCAGCGCCAGAGCGTAAACCTATGCAAGGAAACATGGAACGATGGCACGCCACCACCTAAACCGGTGCACGCTCAAGGATCCCATTTGAGTCGGGCGAGATCCCGGAAGCGGCTCACGCCCACCCGGAGGATGGCCGCGAGTTCAGGCCCCGGACGTGTGCCGGTAGGAGACTGTGGCGAATGTGCTGCCTACCAGGAGTCCGGTGACCGCCGCGATTGCCCCGGGGTTCGTCAAGGGAGGAAAGAGGCTGCAGAATGCATAGGCCAATATGCCCGAACACAGCAGGGCCGAGATGCCAGTGACGACTGCACGCGTCTTGCGGGACGCTGCCTCGGTCACGAGGAACCTGGCACTGATCACAACGCCGGCAACAACCAGCCCAAGGATTGCCATAACAATCACTTCGACTACCAGGAAGTACAGACCCCAGACAAGACCGCCAACACTGATTGGAGTGCCCCACGCGTAACTGAGGAAGTGAACTAAGGCTCCGACCGCTCCCAACCCGATACCCAAGCAGACCAGTCTGCGCGACGCTTTTCCGGTGCGCCACCACCCAGGTCGGGTGCTGCTTTTCGTCATTATTCGGTTCCGCCTGTCGGGGTTTTGCCGCTTGTCGCATCGGCTGGCCGGGACAGTCTTTCGGCTTGCTCTTTGGCGACCTGCATAATCGCGAGGAAATCCGTCCGCGGGAGGTACTCCCCGCCGGGATTCCGGATAGTCCGCCCGAGGTACGGATCGCGCTGCTCCAGATCCTTTAGCTCGTTCCGCAGCGTGGTGTAACCGGCCTCCTGCTCCGCCTGTGCTTTTACCGGAACCCACACGATCAGCAGGGCCACCGGAATCGTGGGGATCATCATGGCAAGCACAAGGACATTGGTGAACCACGACTGCGGAATCCCCGAACCACTGAGGAGTAGCACGACGCCAAGGCCGGCCAAGGCCACCGTGGTGCACCTGTAGCGCAGCCTCAGGAGAGCGAACGCCGATGGCCCCTTAATCAGACCGCTGCTGCGGATCTCATTCACTACCATTCAGGTCCCCCAGGTCGAGCCGCAGCGCGGCAATTCGTACTGATCCTATGCCCGCCGGCCAAGTTAGGCGGCGGGCTGCGGCTCGCGGTCAGCGAGGGAACATCCCGCTATGGCTGTCTCGGTGCATTCGAAGAAGACCCCCAGCACCTGTCGCCACCAGCCCACAGATGAGAAACACCGAACGATGGCACGCCACTACCTAAACCGGTGCACGCTCAAGGATCCCTATTCGTGCATGATGGCCGACCAGCTCGCGGGCAGCCGCGCGGGATGATGCGAGCCTAGGCATCCCGGTAGTGGAGGCGCCGGAGTGGGGAGGACGGGTCGTCCGGCTTTTGGAGCATCGTCCCGAATTTCTCCCAGTGGCCGCTGCAGACGTGAAGTCCCTCTAAGACATCGCGGTTCCCGTACCGGTATAAGAGCCAAACGTGGATGTCGGCCAGTGGCGGGTTCAATTGCGACGGCATGAGGTCGCGCGAATTCGACGGGGGCACATAGTGGCTGAACGCTGCTGTCAGATTCCCTGGCGGACCGAACGGGTACATCACCAGGTGCTTGTTCGGGTGCCCGTTCAACTTCTTGGCCAGGGCCTGCACTCCGCCACGCTGCTCCTTGTCGACGATGTGCAGCGATTGCCGAATCAACTCCCATGGATCATCAGGTGAGGGTTCGTGCGCGATAGACCACTCGATCTGATGAGACGCAACCGAATGCTGACAGCGTTGAACGCACAGCACCTTGACCCCGTCGTCGTAAGCCCGAAGGCCGAGGACCGGGTCGGCATCGATGCCCGGGCGCACCTGCCGTTCGTCGCGCGATGACCAGTGATACTTACATCCGGGCTTCGCCGTCCACCGCAGGACATCTGCCTCGATTTTGTGGCGCACGGCTTTGGTGGCGCCTCCCACGATCGTGTACGGCATTATCACCCGTACGCAGTGGGGCAGTGTGGCATCCGGCATCGGGTCCAGGCATTGTTGTGCTTCACGGACGGCAGGCGGAGTGGTCGTGATCACTTCCGCCACGTGGTTCCCGTCCAGAGATAGAAGGTCGGGCATTCCCGGTTTGGATCCGTCGTCGTGGTGTTGGAATTCCACTCCGAGCTCGCCTTCGAGCACGATTCTCGCGTGATCTTCTTCTTCCGCCGCCCTAAATGCCATCCTCCGCCCTCCCATGTGAACTTTCGACGACCTCTCAACCAGGCTTCACCCGGCGAGCGAGGCATTACCCGCCATGCTACTGAGCCGAGCGTTGAGATACCCACTGAGGGATCCCCTTACGTGCTGGAGGGTGACAAATAGCGCTGCGAAAAGAACGCCATTTAGCGTTGAGATTCACATACATGGCCCAGGCGAGCAACCGCGCGGAACGTGGCGGCGGGCTTCCGCGGCACGGTGATCGACCGGCTTACGGTCCATGGTGCATGTCCCGCAAAGGGCCTCCTTCGGATGTTCCTGAAATCAGCTGATTGCGCCTTTGGTGGGGGACGAATCGGGAGGAAGCGTCCTCGCAGGTCGTCTCGTCGAGGGTCGATCCTCTAGTCCGCCGAAGGGGCATCCCCTAGGATCAGAGTGATTCGCTGGATGACGGCGAAATTCAGGGGGATTCAGTGGACACTTCACCGGAGGCCGGCGGAAACTTCGAAGCCTTGGACGGCGTTATCGGCGGCCTTCCGGCGGCAGGGGAAGTCGCGCCCGCGCAGACTGCAGTGCGCAGGACGCGCCGCTGGCCATATATCGCGACGATCGTGGTTCTGGCCGCAGGCCTACTCGCCCTCGGAGATGGCTATGCCTACAGCACCAACTCAGCGGAGCAATGGCGCACGACGTCGGAGAAGACATCACGAGATCTCGCTTCGATGACGGCCGACCGCGACAGCCTCACTCAGAAGAACACGACGCTGACATCCCAGCTCGGCGACACAACAAACAAGCTCGGCGACACAACAAGCAAGCTCAACGACACGACAACTCAGCTGAACACAGCCAACGACCGTATCCGGTCACTTGCCAACGAGAAGGCTCAGGTGGGAGACAGTGCAGCCATGCTGGCAGAGCTCGTTGCCGCTTCGCAGACGGTGAGCGGTGAAATGGCCACATGTATCCACGAACATCAGAACTATGAGACATATCTCGGTGGATCACGGCCCTACGATCAGGCGTCTGTGCAGTCCCGTCTCCAGTCGCTCAATTCGGTCTGCGCAGTGGCATACAAGGACAGCGACAGTCTCACCCGCACCATCCAAGGGCTAAGCAAGTGACGCCTGCACTCTTCCGTCTCGCTGCGGCGAGTACGTTCGTCGTACTCTCGCTCGCGGGCTGTGCACTCGCCCCGGTGCCACCCCCTTCCGATGCCAGGACGGCGGCCCAATCGCCGACTGGAGCGCCCGCGCCGGCCTCTGTGGCCGCAGCCCCCGCATCCCCTGCGCCGGCTGTCACGGTGGCCGGCTTCAGCAAGTACGAGAAGGCTGCCCTGCGGGTGCGCAACATCGGCTGCGGCGGACTATCCTCGGGGTCCGGTTTCGCCGTCGCAGACCACGTGTTCATCACGAACCGCCATGTCGTCGGCGGCGCTGCGCTGCTCCAGGTGAGCACTTACGACGGCAGGGACATCAGCGTCAACGCGGTCGGCGCCGTCATAGTCGCCGACCTCGCCCTCGTATGGACGAAGGAAGCTCTTCCGGCCACAATCCAGCTTGCACAAACGAACCCTCCAACAGGGACGGAAGTGTCGGTGGTGGGCTACCCGCTTGGAGGTGAACTCACCACCACAAATGGTCGCATCCTAAGGTACGGACCCGACCCGATCGGATGGTCCTCAAAACCGATGATCTACAGCAATGCCCCCACCGAGCCCGGCAGCTCCGGGAGCCCCGTCGTCGACGCCGGAGGTCTGCTCGTGGGGGTCGCCTACGCGGGCGGCGGCGGCCAGTCCATCTTCGTGCCGGTGGAAACCCTCGCCCAAGTCCTGAAGAACCCATCGGGATACTCGAACGGTTCCAAATGCGAAGGCGTACTTTGACCTCCTAGTCACAGCAATACTTGGACCTGCTCGCCAAGCTGGGGGAGCCGTACGGTCGAAGAAGAACCCAAGTCGAAACGGAAATTTTCAGGTTGGCGACAGGACGCGGATGAGTCGTCGGATAGTGAGACACTGTGATCCAGTCCTTCGCAGGGGCTTTCCCTAGCCACACATCAGGAGCCAACAATAGATAACGAGATTCAGCTGATCAGTGACGGTGATGGCCTCGCGGTCATCGGGGATCCGACGGCTGTCGAGCGCTTCCTCTTCTCTGAGGGACTGCCGTCGCAAGACCTCGAACTGCAACGGCTTCGCTCTGGCCTCGGTGCCGCGGCTGGGGTCGCGCAGGCAGCTTCCGAGGTTGCCGCCAACTCAGGTCGCTGGGTGAAGCTGACTGAGGAGTCCGCGCAGCTCGTCAAAAAGTACGGGCTGATGAAAAGTTCGAAGACGGGGCTCAGCTTGGGTGTGGTGCAGGCGAAAGGCCAGGCCAAGGGAATTAAGGGAATCGTTCAATTCGCGAAAGGGCCCGGATCGCTTGTGACCAACCCGGCGATTCTGGCTGGTGCAGCCGGGATCATGGCGCAGGTTGCGATGCAACAGGCCATGGACGAGATCACCGATTATCTCGCCACGATCGATGAGAAGGTCGACGACCTGCTCCGCGCCCAGAAGAACGCTGTGTTTGCGGACATGATCGGAGTGGAAATCGAGATCGAGGAGGCCATGATTATCCGAGCGCATGTGGGTCGGGTCTCCGAGATCAACTGGTCGAAGGTGCAGGCCACGTCGGTCACGGTCAAGCGAACCCAAGGGTACGCGTTGCTTGAAATCGACGCACTCGCGGAGAAGATGGAACGCAAGAGCAAGGTCGGTGATCTCGCCAAGACGTCCAAGGAAGTCGAGCCCAAGGTTCGCGAGTGGCTCGCCGTTCTGGCTCGTTGCTTCCAGCTGCAGGATGCGATCGCCGTGCTCGAACTCGACCGGCTGATGGATGCGTCTCCGGATGAGCTGGACCGGCATCGCCTCGGCCTGCGGGCTGCCCGGCAGAAGCGGTTGGAACTCATCGCACGGAGCACCGAGCGTCTGATGGCTCGCATGGATGGGGCCGCTGGCGCGGCCGGCACGAAGGTTTTGCTGCACCCAATTATGTCCCGGGCGGTGGTGGATTCGAGCAACCATGTCGCGACCGGCGTCGTTGACTTCCACGGACGGCTCGGGATCCAGGCCAGTCGACAGTCATTGGAGGCGAGACGATGGGTGGACGCGGCCGCGGAACTGAGGGACAAGGCGCGCGAGACAGGAGCAGAGGGGGTCCAGGTCGCCAAGCACCTCGGTAATGAGGCCCTCGACCAAGCCAGATCGGTAACGGATAAGCTCTCCAGCAGGATCGCCGAGCGAGCGGTTCGTCGGCGCGGGGATGACAAGGAAGGCTGAGCGTGCGCCGAACGTCACCGTGGAGAGTTAGCCTAGCGCCGTCTCAAAAGACGCCCGATGAGTGATCGGCTTAGGGCACCGGGGACAGCAGAGAGCCGTTATAGACCCGGATCGCAGGCACATCACCGCATTCAAGGGCGTGCATAAGTTTTCGCTCATCCGTCTCGCGTATCAGCGCCCTCCTGCGGGACGCTGGCGCCCTGCGGACCGGCCGCGGCGCGTGCCATCCTTGGGATATGGCACGAACCTGGTTATCGGTCACGGTGGAACTGCTCGGCGGTCGTGGTGAGGAGTTTTGGCCCTGGCCCGGGCGCATCTTCGCGGTCGGTCCGTCGCACACCTTCATGGATCTTGCCGACGCCATTAACGATGCCTTCGCCCGGTGGGACCGCTCGCACCTGTCGATGTTTACCCTGGCCGACGGCCGGGTCATCACCGACGAAGAGACGGGAGCAGAGATGGCCACATCGATCCGCGGCCCGATCATCGCACCAATCGACATCGCTGCCGCGAAGGTTGCCCGGACGCTGGAGCCGGGGGCTGAGTTTCAGTTCACGTACGACCTTGGTGACGCTTGGATGCACCGGTGCGTGGTCGGGGAGGTGAAGGTCGACCCGCTGGAGGTCTTGGGTATCCGTCCTGATGCCCCCCTGCCGTACTGGGGCTGGGGCAGCATCCCGGATCAGTACGGGCGCCGGTGGGCCACCGACGACGGGGAAAGCCGGGCGCCGGGGAAACCGGGCCGGCCGCACCCGATGCTCCTGCATGTCTGGCCCGCCGAGCTGCAGGTCCCCGGACTCGACCTGCCCGAGCTGCGTGAAGCCATCGCGGCAACAGACGCGGACCGCTTCCTGGCGGCGGTGACCGGACACGACATCGATGACGCCCTGCAACAGGTAGGGGCCGGCCTACCGATGGCGCTGGAACAGAGACGCCACGAAGCCGAGCCGGTGGCACTGTCGGTCATCAACCGGCTGAGATGGCGCGACGGCCCCGGTGACCGGGTGCTGGCCGAGGACCTGCTGGCCGGGCTGCGCCGCGAGCCGCTGACAGGCCGGGTGGTGCCGGTAGACCTGGACATGCTCAGCACCGTGCTGGAAGGGGACCCCGAGGTGTCGACCGGCGGCTATCTCGACCTGCGCACCGGGCAGGTGTACGAGGACAGCGCCACTGACCCGATGATCGTCGGGGAGGACGCCGCCATCGACGTGGAGGAGGAGCCGGACCGTTGGCTTCGGCTCGACCGCACCGGTTCGCGGAACGGCTGGGAGGACATGGCGGCCTTCGCCGAGCGGCAGCACGATGCGGGCCTCCGGGAGCGGCTGGAACGGGTGATCGAGGGCAAAGGTGCCTTCTTCCGGTTCCGCGACCTCGTCCGCGGCGAGAATCTTGCCGAACAGTGGTACGCCTTTTCCACCGACCGCCAGATGGGCCGTGCCCGCGAGTTCCTCGCTGACCACGGCATACGTGTAGGCTGACGCCCCTGGAGCACGGCGTCGGTGATCACCGGGTTTGCCGTGGCGGCCGACCACGATCGGCTCCGCGACACGCGCAGCGATCGAGGGCCTTTTCGTAGAGGTTGCAAAAGCACAAGCGGGGTTCTCGCCGAGCCCAGGTCAAGGAGGGGGAGGTCATGCCCTTTCCAAGCTGGAGCAGGCAGGCAAGTTTGAACCAGCAAACACGACTACGTCAAAGGCTTCTGGAAGATGAGCCACACGAGCGGATCCCACCCCGGCCTCAGCAGCGAACAAGAGGCATTGTTCCAGTTCAGCGCAGCCACCTCTGCCGTAGCTTTCTTCATTCATCGCTGGATATCCTAACGAACACCTGCCGAGGACCGTCCCTACGAGTAAGAACGGATCGTCTAAAAGGAGGATCGAATGAAAAAAGAACCGCTGGGCATCTTTCATGCTGTTGAAACCAAGGACGCCGTGGCACGGACAAGGGACGGATGGCCGTACTTCGCTGCGAATTCCCGTGGCCTTACTTCTACTGGACAACCACTGTTTGAGATCCAGTTCGGTGACGGAGAATGGATGCTTGCGGTCCTGGCTGACTTGTCGTCCTGACTGACCCCGGGGCTCGTCCTGGACGGTGCTCTCACAGGCCAACCAAAGTAGCAGTCCCGAACTTGTCGGTTCCTGGGAGAACAGGTGGTGAGGGGTCGTCGGGCGGCACCACGGCTGTCCTCCCGTTCAGGAAACCGTAAAACCTCGTCACGATATGGGCTGCGGTAGCCGGCACATACAGCTCTCGGACAGCTCTATGCGCTTGGTCGGTGAAAGCAGAGTGGAGGGAAGCAGCCTGATAAATACGCCCAGAGTCGGTTCCCTCCGCATTCAGGACGTGGACCTCGAACTCAACCTTCGGGGCGTCCAGATGTCCCTCAAGGAGTAGTTGCATGACGTTTGCTTCGTACAGAGGCTGGTAAATGCGATCTGATCGGAGGCTACTCTTGAGTGCCATGGCCAAAATGATCTCGCCCGGCTCTACCTGGCCTTCCACTTTCTGGTAGGCCCGGCTAAGAGTCTGCTGAGCTGAGGCATTCAGGTTCCCGACGGGTGTTCGCCAGAGTTCGTCTTCGTGCACTTCATCAGGCAAAACTATGACGGCGATGTCAGGTGTGGAGGTAGGCATCGTCAGGCCTTTGCCAGCGAGTTGAGTACGAAGGTCCGTGATGACCTGGCGTGCTTCGGGAACGAGTAATCTTACCCAGTCGTATCGACGAGGCAGGTTCAGTACCGCAATCTGTCGGGACGGGTCCGCTACAACGGTTGGTTTGGCGTAGCGGGGTGACGATACCCACGGGCCGCCAATCATGTAACGATTCCAATGAGCTGCGGCGTCCCAAAGGATTCCGGAGGTAAGCACTTCGTAGACGTCCCCGGCAACTTTGGCGGTTGCATTGCCTTTGATCTCAAAGTCGTTTCCGTATAGTAGCTTCCCTTCGGAACTTGCATTCTCGATGCACTGTGCGACAACTTCAATGAAGGGCATGCCGTTGAGGCCAGGAGGTCCCCAGCCGGGAAGCCCCGCTTCGAACGTATAAGCCAACATGTTCTGTTGAGCCAGCCGGAAACGGGTAGTGCGGTTACGCACTGGGGCGTTACGCAGATCGGCTATGAGACGGTCTTGTTCGGCAAGGGCAAGTGTGGCGACCTCACTGAATCTAAAGGGCAAGGTTTATCGCCTCTGCTTCGCTAATAAGGGATGAAAGGGGAAGTCCAAGGCTCGCTGCAAGCTTCCCTTGGATAGTCAGGGTCGGATTGCAGTGCCCGCGCTCGAGCCCACTTATATAGGTTCGATCCACGCCTGAAACCTGCGCCAAATCCTGTTGTGTCATCCCCGCTGCAACCCTCACACGTCTCACTGCAAGTCCGAATGCGACTTGGAGTTGGTCCTCTCCCACCATCACAACTTAGTCGAATAAGGGGGGTATATCCCGGAGGGCGCGTGTCCTGCCGGGCAAGCACCGACAAGGGATGTAGTGTATGTTCTACATCCGCCGGTGTTACTCCTTGATGTCGGAGAGTGTCGTTACGGTTAGCGCGGGCAATAAGAAAGGCTTAAAACGTGTCATCCTACAAAGCGCTGTCACTTTTCTCCGGTTGCGGGGGGTTCTGCGAAGGCGTCCGGCTTGCGGGCTTCGATGTGGTTGGGGCGGTGGAGCTCGATAAATTCGCTTCCGAAACCTATCGCGCCAACTTTCCCGAAGTCCCACTATTTGCAGGGGATGTTCACGATTTCTTGAATCCGGAGTCTCAGGTCTGGAACGATGAGTCGGAGCGTTTCGGGGGTGTTGTGCCTGGTGAAGTCGACCTTCTGTTCGGCGGCCCTCCATGCCAGGGATATAGTCAAATCGGAACGCGAATCTTGGATGACCCTCGGAACGAGTTGTACTTGCAGTACATTCGCATTCTGAAGCACATCCGGCCGAGGGTGTTCCTGATGGAAAATGTTCCAAACATGCTTCTGTTGGATAAGGGAAGATTCAAGCGAGAAGTCCTGGCGGCGTTCGCAGATGCCGGTTACTCCAACTGCGGCGTGCAAGTGGTCGTTGCGTCCGACTATGGTGTTCCGCAGGTCCGCAAACGGGCCATATTTTTTGGTGTGCGTGATGGCGAAGAACTTTCCCTCCCTGCCTCCGACTTTTTTGGAGCAGCTCTCCAAGCGGAGCAGCAACCGCTGCAGACTGTTTGGGACGCCCTCTGTGATACACCTGAAGAAACCGCAATCCATTACGAGCCCGTCGCTTACCCTCGTTCTCGGCGAGATAACGACATACTTCAGGAAATGCGCCTGGACAGGGATGGACGCTGGTACTCAGCGGAGTACAAGCTGGCTGCATCAGCGGCATCGGCGCGAAAACTTCACAATCACCACACCAAGGAGATTCAGGCGAAACGCCAAGCCCTGATCGCCCTGCTTAAGCCCGGAGCCAAGGGTGACTCCCTTCCAAAGGATGTGTGGAACGGCTTACGACCAGAAAAATGGCGGCGACTTCCATTGGATCGGCCGGCCTACACAATCTTGGCCCAAATGCATCGGGACATGTCCGAATGGGTCCACCCGAAATTTGAGCGGTGGATTACGGTACGCGAGGCCGCGAGGTTGCAGTCCTTTCACGATGGTTTCGTTTTTCACTCCAGCGAGTGGCAGATGCTGAAGCAGATCGGCAATGCTGTACCTCCACTCCTGGCGAGAGCAATTGCCTCGGTGGCGATGAAGTCATTGAAAGATCTCGACTTGGCCCCAGCGCCTGAGGTTCCGGAGGCGGCCGTTTTCGTTTAGGTGAAGGTTTCGTGTTCAAAGCGCAGCGGCTGGAACGCAGGGTTGTTTCTGTGGGCCAGCCGCTGATGCGATATATGAGGCTCTTCGCATTTAGGCATGGTTGGTCTGTTTGATCCGGTAGGGGCGGTGACCGCCTGCGGCGAGCAGGCATCTGAGTCTGTAGTTGGTGAAGTTACGGAAGCCGCGGGCGATTCTGCGGGTGGTTTCGATGACGCCATTGATCGCTTCGGTAGGGCCGTTGGACGCGCCGAAGGTGTCGAAGTAGGCCATGATTGCTGCCTTCCATTGTTTGAGCGTCCGGCCCAGTCGTGAGACCTCCGGGATCGGGCAGGACGGGAACGAGGAGATCACCTCGTTGACGAGTTCCCTGCCCCGTTCCGGCCTGGCGTGGTAGATGTTCCGGAGCTTCTGGTAGCACTGCCAGGCCAGGGTGACTTCGTGGTCCGGGTCCCCGAGGGTGAGTTTCGCATCGAGCCTGGCGGATTGCTTGTCCGTGAGGTGTTCGGCGCCGATCTGCAGGGTCCGGCGGATCCCGTAGAGCGGGTCGCCCTTGCGGCCGCGGTGCCCGAGGGTGTCCTGCTGGACCCTGCGGCGGACTTCATCGACCATGGCCGATCCCAGTTTCACGACATGGAACGCGTCCAACACGGTGATCGCTTCGGGCAGCTCGTCGCGGATAGCGTTCGCGTAGCCGCGGAACGGATCCAAAGCGGCGGTCTTGATGCCGGCAGTGAATTCCTCGCCGCGGGCTTTGAGCCAGTCCGCGTAGGCCTTCCCCGACCGGCCCGGAACAAGGTCCAGCAACCGGGCGTGAACCACGCCCTTCGCGTCGCGGGTGTGGTCCACGATCCCGGTGACCATCCCGGAACCCGGCGGGCCCGTATGGGACCAGACATGCTCATCCACGCCTAGCGCGTTCACCCCAGTCAGACGGCCGGCCGCTGCGATTCGTCGGGCGGCCTCTGCCTTGATGGCGTCCCAGGCCGTATGCCAGGAGACGCCGAGCTGATGGGCCAGGGCGGAGACCGAGGTGTCGAAACGCTGCAGGCCGTCGGTCGCCCACGCCACGGCCCTGGCAGTCAGTTTCGCCCGGGGCCCGGCCAACTCATGCTCTTCGGTGAAGGTGGTTCTGGGACAGTCAGGGTCCGGGCAGCGCCAGACACGCTTGGCCCACAGCAGCCGCACCGGCCGCCCGAAACACGGGGTGTCATGGAGCCGGACCTGCCGGCGGCCGTGCCCGACCGCGACGACACCGCAGTCCGGACAACCGCTAACAGTTTCCTCTGTCTCAACGTGCAGAACCAGGCCGGTCCCGGCCGCCGTGACAGAGCAGACGTGGATGCCGTGGACACCAAGAAGCGCGTCTGCCCGCTCGCACCAGCGACCGCCCGGGCAGGAAGTAGCATTAGGCATATCAGGGTCTCTTTTTTATTTGGAAGCTTGGTCGCTACCAATTCAAAGAGGCCCTGACCTCTCTCCTCCCGCACCACGCCGCAGCGGCATCAGGACACGCTCCCGCCCTCGGCGCCAGACAGCCCTAACCACGCTCATCTGCGAAGGGCCATATATGACCGCTTAGGCGGCAGGCGCCCCGACGTCCGTGATGGCCTCAAGCATCCATTGGTCCGACAGCGGGTCGCGGCGCAGCTCGAAGGTCCGCAAGGCCGAGTTCGAGCCAATGCGTACCTGAACTCTCCAGTGTTCGACGCTGACCAGGTCCCCGCTTCCCACGGCCGCGCTGCGCCGGGTGTCCCACCAGGCATCCCGGGTGAACCAGTGCACCGGGTCAGCCGCGACGGCCCAGATCCGTCCCTCGTGCCGGACGGCCAGGGGGATGCCGGCCGGGGTGAAGCGGACGTCAACCTCGACGTCGAGGGTTGTTTCATTCGCTACTGCTGTCACGGTTTGTCCGCTCTCCCAAATTTCTTGTCATCATGTCTTCCCGGCGGGTGACCGCCGAACTCCACACCCAGGTCCGGTAGGTCACCGGCCCGTCCTTCCACGTCACTTCGACGGCTTTAGCGGTCCAGGCGTACACCTCGCCGTTGACCAGCTCGGCGCAGTTCGGGAACCGGATCCACGCCTTCACCGGGATCCCGGGGAAGCCGTTTTTGGCCGGGAAGTGCTCGAAATCGAGCTCTTCCACCGTCAGCCCAATCGGGGACGCCCGCCGCGCGTACTGCGCCTGCAGCCGCCCCGCCTGATCCGGTCCCATACCACCACTTTAGAATATATATTCGAATCGACACACCGTTAAAAAGCGCGAACCATGTCGAATTGCACCTAATGCACGATCCACGCAGAGCTAACTATGCAAGGCGGCTACGACAATCCACGCTTCGCGCTTCCGCACGGGGCCTCCGGCGGGACGGGTTGCACTCCAGTGGGGACAGCCTGAGCTGTGCGGAGGGCTCCACCTGCCCCCAATGGGCACAAGCCTGTCCTCCGCTACTTTGGCGTCCGGTCTTGCGTTGCCGGGAACTCCCGCAGCGTCGCCGCGACCGCTCTGACCGCTGCCGGGTCTTCGGCCCAGGGCCGGCCCGTGCGGGTACAGGCGCGGAAACCGGTCAGTTCCGATGCCTCGGCGGCCGCCGCGAGCTCGGCCCATGCCTCTTCCAGTTCAGCGCGTTCGGGCGACGAGATCCCGTCCGGACTCCCGCCGACGGGGGATGGCAGCGCAGGGGAACGGGTTGCTGCTTTTCGTGGAAATAAGCTTATGAGGCCCACTCCGCTATCCCTCCAGGGTCGGGAGTGTGCGTTCCGCCAGGAGCGTCACTCAGGTCGGATGAGCGCGCTGCGACTGACGGGACCCGTTCACCGTATCAAGACCTTGGTCTCCGCTGCGCTCCAACCAGTTGACGGGCGTCCGCTGGCGCGGCCGGCTGTTGGGTCCAGTGCCTCCGTCGCAGGGCTCCGGAGGCCCTGACCCTGTCTTGTCTACGACGTCTTTTGGCTGCTGTCCTCCGGATTCTAGGCGTCCGCTCCACCCCGTCTAGCCCCTCCTTCGTCGGGGCCTGCGGTGCAGGAAATGTCCCTCCGGCGCTCCTTCGTCGCTGATTTCCTCCGGGAATTTCCTCCCCCTTGCCCTGCGGGTAGACAGGGCTCCGTCGGCCGCCGAGCAAGCAAGCTTGCCAGCAACCAAAAAACAACGGGGGGAGAGGGGAAGCTGGCCGGTCACCATGGCCGCCCCACTCACCGAATCCTTGGGCAAAAAGGAGCAACACCATGAACGCAGTAGCAACCAAGACGGTGACCACCAAGGACACCGGAGAGACCATCGACGGCGTGACCGTCCTCGGTGATTACCACATGAACGACGGCTACGACTGGACGGAACTCATCGAAGCCGAAGGCTGGGCAGTCATCCCCAACTGGGGGAGCGAGGGCTGGGACGTGGGCCAATGGCCCTACGTGATGGTCGCGGCCACGCGGACCGCTGACAGCATCGGCAACCTCTTCGGAGTCGCCACGTACTGCGAAGGAGACGTGAGCTGCACGTTCTACCGGGGCAAGGTGCAGCAGTGGGAAGCGATCACCGAACAGGCGTTCTTCCACTGGAAGAACGGACAGGCCCACGGCCCGGACGACCTCCCGGAAGCCGCAGCGGAACTTCCATCCCGCGACCGGATGCCCTACACGGTCAACGCCACCTAACCAGCCAGAGCCGGTGCCCCGCCACTGTCGGCGGGGCACCGCACCCCACCGCACCACTTGAAAGGACAACACCTGATGAGGACCTGCACCGCCCTAATCATCCCCGCCGACGGAGCCGAACCCGCACGGGTCGAAACCATCGACGCATCACTGGAGAACCTGCAAACCCTCGTGGCAGGAAACATCGAAGCCGTGACCAGCTACGACTGGCACTTCTACCTCAACGAGGAAGGCAAAATCCTGAACCTCGCCCCCAACCGCCGCGCCGCCCAGCTGGTCCTGGAAGAAACCGGCGTCCTGACCGATGTCTACTGCGGGAACGCCGTGTTCCTGGGCGAGACGGACGACGGCGCCGAGGCCGACGTCCCCGAGGAACTGATCGACCTGGCACAGCAACTCTTCGGACTGCACCAACCGGTGAACTGACACCCCAGGCGTTGGCCGGCCCTTCATGGCCGGTCACCGCTGGCGGTCCGCCGTCGTGGCCAGCTCCCGCTTCTGGTTACCGACGGCGGACCGCCAACCGCCCAAGTTTTTGAGCGGAAGTCAGGACGGTGCGCGGCCAACCGGCCGCAGGACAACAGGTGCAGATCCCGGGGTACTTCTCAATGGTTCGCAGGGCTCACCCCGATTCCGGCGCCGCTGGCGCGGCCGGCTGTTGGCTCCAGGGTGCGGCGTCGCAGAGCTCGGGAGCACCCGGCCCTGTCTTGTCTACGACGTCCGAGGAAACAGGAAAGGCCGGCATCACAGATGCCGGCCTTTGTGTGTCGTCTAGGATTTCACTCTTCAGATGAGATGCCTGGGTCTTTCGCTTCGACGGTGAACAACTGCGCGTAAATTGTCACATTCTCGGCCACCGGGTCCACCATGCGTCCATCGATTTCATGTGCGTGGTGTTCGATGATCGACGTCTGGCCCACGGGCGTAGCCTGCTCGTTGTCAGCCAACTGTGGAGCAAAACGCTTGCTGGCCTCTGCCAGGAGAACGTGAGATATGTGTTGTCGCCCGTCCCTGG